>CABSBA010000190.1 GCA_902475825.1 uncultured Collinsella sp.
AACGGCACCACCAACTACATCCTGTCGCGCATGGACGCCGAGGGCGCCGATTACGCCGACGTGCTTGCCGACGCACAGGCCAAGGGCTATGCCGAGGCCGACCCGTCCGCCGACGTCGACGGCTTCGATGCCGCCAGCAAGACGGCGATCCTCGCTTCCATCGGCTTTGGCACCCGCGTTACCACCGACGATGTGTACCAGCAGGGTATCCGTACCATCGGCGCTGAGGACATCGCCCAGGCCCGCGAGCTCGGCTACACCATTAAGCTGCTCGGCATCGCCCGCAACACCGACGCCGGCGTCGACGTCCGCGTGCATCCCACGCTGATCCCCGCCGACCACATGCTTGCCAAGGTCAACGGCGCCATGAACGCTGTCTACGTGGTAGGCGACGCCGTGGGCGAGACCATGTTCTACGGTGCCGGCGCAGGCTCCTTCCCCACCGCGAGCGCTGTCGTGGGCGATATCCTGTCGCTCTCCGAGCAGATCAGCCGCGGCGTGGCTCCGCTGCCCGAGATTGAGCCCTATGGCCACAACCTCGCCTTTAAGCCCATGGACGAGCTCCAGACCAAGTACTATGTGCGCCTGAAGGTCGCCGACCGCGTGGGCGCCCTGTCGGAGACGGTCGACATCTTTGCCAAGCACAACATCTCGATCTCGCTCATCAACCAGGTCGAGGACGGCAAATCGGGCGTCAGCGATGCCTGCTCGGTCATCTTCCTAACGCACCGCGCGCTCGAGAAGGACGTCCAGGCTGCCGCCGCCGAGCTTGCCAGCGTCGACTGCGTAGCCGAGGTCGCCAACGTCCTGCGCATCGAGGACGTCGATGCCTGGACCGAAGGCGTCATGGCCAACTAATCCACTACTTCGAACCTCAACGGAGCTCAACGCAAAAGGCGCGCTGTCTGCATCAACCGCAGGCAGCGCGCCTTCTATTATTTGGACGGAACCCGTATCCCGACATTCCTTGCTACTTGCCGTCGTCGTCCTGGGCTTCATCGCTCGCATAGAGCTCCAGCATGCGGCGGCGGTATTCGCGCACTGCGAGCTTGGCACGCTCCAGGCGGCGGCGCTCACGCGGAGTCAGCTCGGACGGGTCGACCTCGTCTCCATAGGTCTTATCGGCAAGAAGATGTGCCGCGTCCACAATACGGGCATCGATGTGGCCGCTCGCCGCCTCGGCGGAAAGACGCTCGGCAATCGTATCGAGCGTAGGCAGGCCCTCGAATACGCGACCGTGACCATGCGAGGTCAGCAGCTCGTGCTCGCGTGCGAGCAGGCTCGCCAAATCGTGATGGGCGCGCAGGATGTCGAACGCATCGGATGGATGCTCGGCAACCTCTGCCACGGCGGCGACCGGTGCGGCGTCGACCACGCGGTAGAAGAGCTGCGCGAGCAGCGGCATCAAGAACACCGTGATGGCACCAGCGGCAACCATGACCGACGCAATATCTTGCGACAGCGCGCCCGCGTTGACGGCAACGCTCGTAACGGCAACGATGATCGGTAGCGCCGTGGTGCAGTACAGGGCCACGGTAATGCGGCCATACGCCGACACATCGCGCGTCGCGGGACAAATGCCCATAGAGATGAGAATGGGCACAGCACGAATAATCAGCAACGCCACGATAAAACCCGCGAGCAAGCCCGGGCGCGACACCACGGCCGTCAGGTCGATCTTTGCGCCCGATACGGTAAAGAACACCGGAATCAAAAAGCCGTAGGCCAGGCCGTCGAGCTTGGTCTCGAGCGTATGGTTACCCTCGGGGATGATATAGCGCAGGACAAAGCCGGCGGCAAAAGAACCCAACACGATGTCGAGGTCAAAGATGGCCGAGAACGCCACGAGCGTGACCAGGATGAGCACCGTCAGGCGCACGAAGGTCTGCGACGTGGTGTCGGCGCGCTCCTCGACAAACGAAAAGAAGCGGCTGCCGACGCGCTTGGAGCGGCTTGGGACCACGGCCAGCAACACGCAAACCACCGCAAACAAGCCAAGGATTACGAGCGTTTGGATGCCGCTGCGAGCAGACAGCAGCACCGACATGGCGAGCACGGGACCGAGCTCGCCCCAAGTGCCATACGCGAGAATCGAGTCGCCCACACGCGTGCCGGTGAGCGAGCGCTCACGCATGATGGGCACGAGCGTGCCGAGCGCCGTAGAAGTGAGGGCAAGCGTCACGGCGATACCGTCGAAATGACTGACCGAGAACCACGGGGTAAAGCGCACGGCAAGCCAGGCGATACCAAACGTGACGACCCACGTCGCCAAGCCGTAGCGCCCCTCGACGCCCGTGATGCTCTTGGGGTCGATCTCAAAGCCGGCAAGCAGGAACAAAAAGGCCAGGCCGAGCTCGGACACCAGCGACACCTCGGCATCCACATGGATAAGGCCGAGCATATGCGGGCCCAGCACCGCACCGAACACGAGCAAAAAGACCGTCTCGGGAACGGGTTTTCCAGGAATCGCCGAGGCGATGAAGGGGCTTGCAAAGGCCACGAGTGCGATGATGGCGAGCGAAGCGAATGCCATGTGATGCCTTTCTCTTGTTTGCGCTTCACTGTAGCACCCTCGCCGTCCTCAACGCACCGCGAGCTGTCGTATCATAGTGAGGTTTACAAACATGTGGCTCAAGGCGACCACGAGGCTTGCCCCGTAAACCGACCGCTGCCGCATACCGTACCGTACGCCCAACCGATCAGGAAGGCAGGAACCAATGGTCTCTCGTATCTACGTGGAGAAGAAACCCGGGTTCGACGTCGAGGCTCAGCAGCTCAAGGGCGAGCTGACCGAGATTCTCGGCATCAAGGGCATCGAGGCCCTGAGGATCATCAACCGCTACGACGTCGAGGGCATCGACGAGGAGCTTTTCCGCTCCTGCGTGCCGACCGTCTTTAGCGAGCCCCAGGTCGATGTGACCTACGACGAGCTCCCCGCAAGCGATGGCGCCGTCTTTGCCGTCGAATTCCTGCCTGGCCAGTTTGACCAGCGCGCCGACTCCGCCGCCGAGTGCATCCAGCTCATCAGCCAGGGCGAGCGCCCCGCCGTGCGCTCCGCCAAGGTCTATATGATCTCGGGCGCTCTGGACGAGGCCGCCATCGAGGCCATCAAGCACTACGTGGTGAACCCCGTCGAGGCGCGCATCGCCTCGCTCGACCTGCCCGAGACGCTGTACATGGAGACCCCCGAGCCCCAGCCCGTCGAGGTGCTCGACGGTTTCCGCGAGCTCGACGAGGCCGGCCTTGCCGCCTTTATCGCCGAGCGCGGCCTTGCCATGGACGAGGCGGACATCGCCTTCTGTCAGCAGTACTTCCGCGATGAGGACCGCGACCCCACCATCACCGAGATCCGCGTGATCGACACCTACTGGTCCGACCACTGCCGCCACACCACCTTCGGCACCGTCCTGGATGACGTGACGATCGATGACGCCGTGGTGCAGCAGGCCTTCGACCGCTACATGGAGATGCGCCACGAGCTCGGTCGCGACGCCAAGCCCGTCTGCCTCATGGACATGGGCACCATCGGCGCCAAGTGGCTCAAGAAGAACGGCATTCTGAAGAACCTCGACGAATCCGAGGAGATCAACGCCTGCACCGTCAAGGTGAAGGTGGATGTGAACGGCCATGACGAGGATTGGCTGTTCCTGTTCAAGAACGAGACCCACAACCACCCCACCGAGATCGA
>CABSBA010000191.1 GCA_902475825.1 uncultured Collinsella sp.
TCGCGTTTGCCCAGATAAAACCTGCCAAAATAAACCTGTCCCTTTTTGGCAGGTTACAGCGAGCCCTTGGTGCTGGGGATGCTGTCGATCTTGTTGAGGGTACGATTGGTGGCGAGGTTGACGATAAACGTAAAGCCAAAGGAAAGCACCACGGCGAGCACGTAGCTTAGCGGCTCGACCTCGACGTCAAAGTACAGCGACGGCATCTGCAGGATGTACGTAAAGCTCTCGGCAAGCGCACCGCCCAGTGGAACGCCCAGCGCGGCACCAATCGCCGTCAAAACCAGCGTCTCCTTGTTAACGTAGTGGTGTACCTCGCCGCGGCGGAAACCCAACACCTTGATGGTTGCCAGTTCGCGCTCGCGCTCCGAAATGTTGGTGTTGGACAGCGTAAACACCACCACAAACGATAGGCACGCCGCCATAAAGGTCACAAGTACCACGACGGAATTGATGATAGTGAAGTTCGCCTCATAATTTTCCCAATGCTCGGCCGTGCTCGAGATGGTGAGCCAACCGTCACTCTTAAGATTCTTGCTAAACGCAATCTGGTCGGCCGACGAACCCTTAAGCAGCACAAAAACGCCGTTAAGGCGTGCGCTTCGACCAAACGCGCGCTCATAGGTGCCCTGCGTCATGTAAAGCGTGTTGCCCAGATAGTTAAGCGAAATGTCGCTGACTTTGACCTTGGCAACATTGAGCGACGAATCCTGGACGTGAGCCGTATCGCCCGGCTGAATCCCCAGCACCAGCTGTGAACTTTTGCTCAGATACACGTCTCCGTCACGCAAAGGCAGCGGTTCTTTGGACTCATCCTCCAGACGCACGTAATCGCCCAAGTCACTCGTGCGGTCATCGGGCACCACGATCAGCTGCACGGTCTCGCTCTTGCCGCCAAACGTAAAGGTGACGTTGTCGGTCATAATCGGCAGGGTCGAGGTCACGGTCACGTTGAAATCATTGGCCGCGCTGCGCTCATCCAATGCCGCGCACGTCTGCGAAAAATCGTCGGGATTGGCGACCGCCAGCAGGTCGTAGCGCGTGATATGCCCGTACTGTTTGGGCGAAAGCGCCACCGACGTGTCGCGAATGCCCATACCGCAGATCACGAGCGCCGTGCAGCCGGCGATACCGAAGATGGTCATAAAAGCGCGCTTTTTGTAGCGGAACAGGTTACGTGCTGCCACCTTGTTCAAAAAGCCCATGCGGCGCCAGATAAAGCCGATGCGCTCAAGCAAGATGCGAGAGCCGGCGCGTGGGGCCTTGGGACGCATGAGCGAGGCCGGGGTCTCGGCCATCTCGTGGCGGCAGGCGATAATCGTAGCGCCCACCACGCCCACGGTAAACAGCGCCACCGAGACGATTGAGGACACGATGTCGTACGAGAGCAGCATCTGGGGCAGCGAGTACATGTCGTCGAACACCGTAAACAGGAACAGCGGCAGGCCCACAAATCCGATGATGTTGCCGAGCACGCCGCCGATCAGACATGCCCACAGCGCATAGTCCACGTATTTGGACAGGATGCGCTCGCGTGAATAGCCAAGCGCCTTGTACAGGCCAATAAGCGTGCGCTCCTCCTCGACCATGCGCGTGGCAGTGGTAAGACTGATGAGCACAGCAACGACAAAGAAGATAAATGGGAAAACCGTGGCGATGGCCTCGATCGAAGAACTGTCGCTCTCGACGCTCGAGTAGCTTGCGATGTTACCGCGGTCCTGAATGTACCAGGTGCATTCGCCCAGATCGGAAAGCTCGGCGCGGGCATCGGCAAAATGCTGGTCGGCGGCGGCGCGGCGCTGGTCCAACTCGGTCTGAGCCTGGACGCGCTCCTCGCTGCCCTCGGCCATACGGTCGATGTTGCCCTGCTCGATCCCAAAGAGCATGGCGGTCTGACGCTCGGCCGCATCCAAGCTTGCCGGCGTGTCGACCGTCAGCTCCTGAGCGCGCGCCTTCTCACGCTCCTCGCGGATCTTCTCGATATTGCCCTTGACCTCATTGATCTTTGCCGTGTAGGCATCCGAGTAGGAGTTGAGGCTCTTGGCTCCCTCGACGATCACGTGGACCGCGGAGTAGGACGATGATGTCGCGGCATCCTCACTCACATAGAACTTATAGTCCGCCGCCGAAGCAGCGCGAAAGGCGTTGACTGTCGAGTCGGAGCTCACATCAGTGGGATCGAGGACCTCGGCCGTAATGGTGTAATCGCCCGCGGCAAACTGATCCTTGGCGCTTTGGTTCGACGAGCTCGCGTCATTGGCGGCAAAACTCACCGTATCGCCGAGCTTTTTGCCCGAAGCCTTCAGGAACTTCGAAGTCACCGCGACCTCATCGGCGCTCTCGGGCAAATCGCCGCTCACCAGCACCGGCTGATCGATGTTCTCCTTGGAAAGGCTCTGCACGACCACGCGCTCGCGCGTTGTGCCCACGGCGGTGTAGGCGGTCTCGGTGTAGATACCCTCGGCCGTCTCGACGCCGTCGACCTCTTGGATAGCCGCAAGATCGTCGCGCGTAAGGCCATAGGTCGACTGCACGTTAATGTCATAGACATTCTGCTGGTCAAAATAGGCGTCGACCGAATCGCACAGGTCCTCGCAGCCCGCCTTAAGGCCGCACATCACACTCACGCCGAGCGCAGTGATAACCACGATGGACAAGAAGCGCTTAAGACTGCCGCGAATTGTGCGATAGATGCCACGGCGAAATACCGTCGGCACCATATCGTTTGAGCTTTGGGCGGTACGGTAGGTCGCGAACTCCCGGTCGCGGCCCGCGTGCTCCGTATCGTGGTTTTGGCTGTTTTGGCGGTCCTGGTCCATGGGCGCTACCACTCGATCGTCTCGATCGGCACGGGATTTTGCTGGACCGTCTCGCTCTCCACGCGGCCACTCTTAAAGCGGATCAGGCGATCGGCCATGGGCACCAGCGCGGAGTTATGGGTGATGATAATGACCGTGATGCCCTGCTTGCGGCAGGTGTCCTGCAGCAACTGCAAAATCTGCTTGCCGGTTTTGTAGTCGAGTGCACCCGTGGGCTCGTCGCACAAAAGCAGCTTGGGGTTCTTGGCCAGCGCGCGGGCAATGGACACGCGCTGCTGCTCGCCGCCCGATAGCTGCGCGGGGAAGTTGGCGAGGCGCTCGCCCAGGCCAACCTGGCAAAGCGTTTGCTCGGCATCGAGTGAATCGGGGCAGATTTGCGCCGCGAGCTCGACGTTTTCGAGCGCCGTCAGGTTGGGGACCAGATTGTAGAACTGGAAGACAAAGCCGACGTCGGCGCGGCGGTATTCCACGAGCTGCGCCTCGTTGGCGGAGCTCACGTCGCGCCCGTCCACCGTCACGGTGCCGGAGGTCGCCGTATCCATGCCGCCCAGAATGTTGAGCGCCGTGGTCTTGCCGGCACCCGACGGCCCCACGATGCTTACCACCTCGCCCTTGTCGATATGAAAGCTCGCGCCGTCGAGCGCATGAATGCGGGCGTCGCCCTCGCCGTATGCTTTGATGACGTCTTTGAATTCGATATAGGCCATCGATCGGTTCCCATCTGGTCGGATAACTCTTTAGTATTACCCATTTCGCACCGACCAAAAAGGGACAGGTTTATTTTGGCAGGTTTTATCTGGGCAAACGCGATATGGGCAGTAAA
>CABSBA010000192.1 GCA_902475825.1 uncultured Collinsella sp.
ATGCAGCGAAGCATCGTCGACTTGCCCGAACCCGAAGGGCCCAGGACTACGACGACCTCGCCCTTGTGCACATCAAGGTCGATGTCGCGCAGGACCACGTTATCGCCAAAGGCCTTCTGGAGATTCTTGATGCTGACGACGACCTCGTTCGAGTTATTGGTTTCGCTCATAATAGAACCTCCTTACAGACCAGCGATATGGTCGGCGGGCGTCGCGACAACCTGTCCGGCGCTCTTGGTGGGACGCTTCTTTTTGGTTTCGGCCGTACCCAGCAGCCTCGCCTCAAGACCGCTCACCAAGCGCGCAAGCGGCAGGGTAATGACCAGATAGAACAGGGCGGCAACCACATACGGCGTAATGGAACCCGTCGTGGCCACGATGGTGCGGGCGTTCATGACGATCTCGACCACGCCCACGGCGGCGAGCAGCGACGTATCCTTGTAGAGCAGGATAAACTCGCTGGTCAGCGTAGGCAGGACATTGCGGAACGTCTGCGGAATCATAACGTAGAGCAGCGTCTGGAAGGCATTCATACCCAGCGAACGAGCGGCCTCGTTCTGGCCCTTGGGGATCGATTGAATACCGGCACGGAAAATCTCGCACAGATACGCAGACGAGTTCATGGCCATGACGATAACGCCCAAGACATAGTCGTCCACCTTGACGCCGGCAAGCGGCAGGCCAAAGAATGCAATATAGATCTGCAGGAACGCCGGCGTACCGCGGATGACATTCACGTAGATGCCGGCAAGGCAACGCAGGATGCGCGATTTGGATATGCGCATAAGCGACAGGGCAAAGCCAAAGGGGATCGCCAGCGGAAACGCCACGAGCACGATCGAGAGCGACATAAGGAAGCCCTTGAAGACGATCGGCAGGCTCTGGACCAAAATGACCGGGTTCAGGAACAGGCGAAGGAACATGTTGGAATTCCATGCCTCGACCCACGGCTGTTCCTTAAGGTCGGCCAGGAAGTTATCGAACGCCGTCACGCCCTTAATCTCGACGGAAGGAATCTTGGAAATCTTCTTGGTCGAACCGTCGGCGAGCGTATAGGTTCCGCTAAAGGCCTCATCGCCGCCCTCGACGGGAAACGTCACGCCGTAAACCTCGACACGGAAAAAGCCGCCGGCAGGCGCCGTCTCGCCAAAGTCAATCTTGAGCGTCTGGCCGTCAGCCTTGCACGTGGGCTTCATGGGCGTACGATCCATGAGGTCCTCGCCCGAGAGCATCGTCAATCGCGTGTCATCGGTACCAAACGTTGTGCCGTCGACAAACGTCAGAGAAAGACCGCTCAGCTCCTCGTCGGCATCGGCCTGAACTTCCCAGGTAATGCGCGTCTCGGTGCCGCCGACCACAGCGCTGCCCGAACCGGTGTTGGGTCGGGCGGTAATCTTTGCGGTCTCAAGCGCCTGGGCGGTCGCGGGCGCATATGCCCCCGCGCACACCAGCGCGAGCGCCACGGCCATGACGCAGACTAGCTTTTGGAGCAAGGCGGGCAGTGGAAAACGCTGCTCCGCGGCCCCTTTGTTCAGTCGAGACAAGGTGGCTCCTATCGTAGAAGTTGCCGGCAAAACGAGACGGAAATGCTCTCCGTCAAGAGAAGCGCAAAGGCCCTCTCCGCCAAAACGGAAAGGGCCCGCGCGCAATCAAGTAGCTATTTTACTTGATGTTGTACTTAGCCATGAGAGCGTCGACGGTACCGTCGTCGGTCAGGTCCTTGATGGCCTGGTTGATATCGTCCTTGAGCTTGGTGTTGCCCTGGTTGATGGCGATGGCGTACTCCTCGCCGGTGCTGATCTGCTTAATGGTCTGGCAGGTGTTGAACTGCTCGGCGGTCAGCTGGCTGGCAACGGAGCGGTTGGTGACTACGGCGTCGCCCTTATCGGACTGCAGGGCGCTGAAGCACTCGGTAGCGTCCTTGTAGGGGACGATCTTGGCCTTGGGGAAGTTCTCCTGGGCAAAGGACTCGGCGGTCGAGCCAGACTGGACGATGATGGTAGCGTCGGCGTTGTTGAGCTTCTCGCTGTAGTTGTCGGCCGTGATGTCGGTGTTATCGACCTTGGTCACGATAGCCTGATCGTCCATGTAGTAGGAATCGGAGAACGTGACTTCCTTCTCACGCTCGGGCGTGTCGGTGATAGCCGCGATGGAGACGTCATATTTGGCGCCCGAAGCGACGCCCGGAACCAGCGTGTCAAAGTCATTGTTGACATACTCGACATCCAGGCCCAGCTTGTCGCCGATAGCCTTGATGAGCTCAAGGTCAAAGCCCTGATAATCGCCGTTGTCATCCTTGTACTCAAACGGAGCGTACTCGGCAGAGGTGCCGACGGTCAGCGTACCGTCCTTGACGAGCGCGTACTCCTTGGAGCCGTCGACCTTCTCGACCTTAGCGTCGTCAGAGCTGCTGGAACCGGCATTAGAACCAGAGGTGGCGTTGGACGAGCCGCAGCCCGTCAGAGCGAGGGCGAGCGCCATAGCACCCGTGGCGGCAAATGCGCCAAGCTTCTTCAGCTTCATAATCAGTCTCCTTCCAATGACCCCACGTGATTCAGAGGTCTGCAAAAACTGAGGGTTATTATGCACCCGCTTGGAAGAATCTGCAATTAGAAAACTGATTGAAACAAACCCATAACGTGAATGGAGCACTTCAGTTTATGGCAGCCATTACTGCTGCAACGACCTTAACAGCTTGATTTCAGACGCATAACCTGCAAGTTCGTTCGGTGTCTCCAAAATGAATGGCAATGCGCGCAGGCGGCCATTCGATACAATATTCTGCATAACCTGCATACCGCCGCCAAACTCTTCACTACCCAGGTAGCCCTTGCCGATGCACTCGTGGCGATCCTTATGGGCGCCGCAGGGGTTCTTGGAGTCATTGATATGCACGGCGCGCAGGCGCTCGATACCCACCACACGATTGAACTCGTCAAGCACACCGTCAAGATCGTGGACGATGTCATAGCCGGCGTCATTCACATGGCAGGTGTCCAGGCAAACGCCCAACTTGGCCGACAGCTCGGGGCGCTTGTCGGCAACGCCCTCGATGATGAGCGCCAGCTCCTCAAAGCTGCGGCCCACCTCGGTGCCCTTGCCGGCCATGGTCTCGAGCAGCACCGTCGTCTGCTGCCCCTCAAACATCACCTGGCACAAGGTGTCGACGATCATCTGAATGCCGGCATCGGTCCCCTGCCCCACATGCGCGCCGGGGTGGAAGTTGTAGTAGTTGCCGGGCAGTGCTTCCAGACGCTGCAAGTCCTCGGCCATTGCCTCCAAGGCAAACTCGCGCGCCCGCTCTTTGGCCGAGCAGGGGTTATAGGTATACGGGGCATGCGCCACGAGTGGGCCAAAATCATTTTGCGCCATAAGGTCACGCAGGGCCGCCACATCATCCATGTCAAGGTCTTTCGCCTTGCCGCCGCGCGGGTTGCGCGTAAAGAATGCAAAGGTATTGGCGCCAATGGATAGCGCCGTCTCCCCCATCGCCCGATAGCCCTTCGTCGTCGAAAGATGGCACCCAATCGTCAGCATCCCCAGCTCCCCCTCATCAGTTGCGGTGAAATAGTTCCTGTTTGGCCCCTATTCTGCCGCAAACAGGAACTATTCCACCGCAA
>CABSBA010000193.1 GCA_902475825.1 uncultured Collinsella sp.
GCCGCCCTCGTCGCGGGGGAGCGAGACAAGCATGGAGGTCTGTACTTCGAAGGGCGAGGCGGTCTGTCCTGTCATGCGTTCGGCGGCCCAGCGGAGCTGCTTAACGCCGCGCAGGCCTGCGGCCTGCTTGGCGAACGCGGCGATATCCGCTGCGCTGAGGAGCGGTGGGCGCTTCCACAGGTTGGTGTCATTGCCCTTGGTGTCGTTAACTCGCTCCCAGCCGCAGTTGGGTGGAATGAGCTTAAGCGAAATGGCTTCATCGAGTTGTTGTTGCGTTCGCTCGCAGGGCCTAAACACTGCAAAGGAGCCGCACATCTCGTAGCAAGCCATGAGTAACTGGCTGCGTGAGACCTGCGTGGCAAGGCTGAGCAGCGTGAACTCCGGTGAAGTGACATCAAATTCATGCTCAGTCTGCCTAAACGACCCAGGAGGCGGCTCTTGGGTCAGGAGGTGCGATTTAAACAGGCTTCGCGACCCGGATTGTGCTCGAGTGAATACAAGCCTGTGAAGCGGTGCGTGAAGCAGGTCCTTTACAACTGCATGACTTCCGAGGCCGCAACATCTGCGATCCATACTGCCAAGGCTAATGGCGGGGTAAAGGCCTAATACCTGTGGCGGGATACGGTGATAGTAAAAAGCGGATTGACCGCATAGCGTCAGGTCCATGACGTCCTCCTGGTCGAAATATGCTTTTGGACCGTGCGATGCCAGTGTCAATTCGGAAGTATGCGGCAAAATCTAAACCCTGTGAGCAGACCTGGCTTTTGAGGCTAGTTTATCAGGCATTTTGTTGCGAAAAAACGGGGTGTGCTCGGAGGTATCAGAATTTGCCGCATACTTCCGAAAACCAAATCGATCCGTCTCTTGCTAAAACGATTTATCAGCGTCGGTTAAGGTGTGGGCTTGCCACCGGGCGAACACTTTTAGCGCTTGGGGCTTTATTTTTTTGGGCCTCGAAGGGCGGATTTCGCGCTTTTGGTAAAGAAATGAGTGCGTGTTTTGCTGTGCGCCGGCATTGGCATAGAAAAAGGGCCCGGAAGGCTTTGCCTTCCGGGCCCTTTGCAATGCAAGTGCGCTTGCAAATGCGTTTTAGCGCACCTGAGCGACGTAAGCGACGTTGGTCGAGGAGACCTTGTCCTCAAGCTGGACGCTCATGCGGGGATCGCCGGCGGTGGCGACGGTCAGGTCGCCGGTCTTGACGTAGCCGAGCTCCTTAGCGGTCTCAATCGCCTTGACGATCGTGCCGTTGACGGTGCCCTGGGTAATCTCGGCCTGGTGCGGGATAACGCCCCAGTACATGATCATCTGCTGGACGGCCCACTCGTGGCGGGAGAACGCGCAGATCGGCATGTTGGGACGGAAGTGCGAAATCAGGCGAGCGGTACGACCGGTGGTCGTCGGCACGGTGATGCACTTGGCGCCAACGGTGGTGGCCATGTTCACAGCGGACATACCCACAACGTTGTTGACAACGCGGGTACCGTGAGCATCGGCCGGAACCTCAAGCGGAGCGTGAGCCGGGAGGTACTTCTCGGTCTCGAGAGCAATGCTGGCCTGCATCTTGACGGCCTCGACCGGGTACTTACCGGCAGCGGACTCGCCGGACAGCATGACGGCGTCGGTGCCGTCGTAGATGGCGTTAGCAACGTCGGCAACCTCGGCGCGCGTCGGGCGCGGGTTCTGCTGCATGGAGTCGAGCATCTGCGTAGCGGTGATGACGGGCTTGTAGGCCGCGTTGCACTTGGCGATGATCTCTTTCTGGATGTGGGGAACGAGCTCGGGCTTGATCTCGATGCCCAGGTCGCCACGGGCGACCATGATGCCGTCGGAAGCCTCGAGGATCTCGTCGAAGTTCTCGACGCCCAGGGCACACTCGATCTTCGGGAAGATCGTCACGTGCTCGCCGCCGTTCTCGCGGCAAAGCTCGCGGATGCCGCGGACGGACTCGCCGTCACGGATGAAGGAAGCAGCGATGTAGTCGATGTTCTCGGTCAGGCCAAAGAGGATGTCCTGACGATCGCGCTCGGTGATGGCGGGCAGCGAGATGTTGACGTTGGGCATGTTGACGCCCTTGCGCTCGCCGATCAGGCCGTCGTTCTTGACGACGCAGGTCATGTCCTGGCCGTCGACGGACTCGACCTCGAGGGCAACCAGGCCGTCATCGATCAGGATGAGGGAGCCCTTCTCGACCTCGGAGGGCAGAGCCAGGTAGTCGAGGGAGATGTGCTCAGCAGTGCCGTGGAAATCCTCGGTCGTGGGCTGAGCGGTGACGACAATCTTGTCGCCGGTCTTGACGGCAACCTTCTTGCCATCGACCAGAAGGCCGGTGCGGACCTCGGGGCCCTTGGTGTCGAGCAGGATGCCGACGGGCATACCGAGCTCCTTGGAAATACGACGGACGCGCTCGATGCGACCGTGGTGCTCGTCGTAGGATCCGTGCGAGAAGTTAAAACGGGCGACGTTCATGCCCGCCTTGATCATCTCGCGGATGGTCTCGTCGCTATCGCAGGCGGGACCCATGGTGCATACAATCTTGGTGCGCTTGTACATTCAGACCTCCATCTGACATCGTCTTGCGCTGATAGATAAACCATAAGAAATAAAACTGAGATGATTATAACGAAATGGCGACCGAATACCCCAAAAAATCGACCGTATGCCGAATTAGAAGTTCATTTTTTGCGGAAAAACGGTATATGCAAAAACTTTACCAACTGTTCTAACCGCTGCTATCTGGGCGATATTTCAGTTTGATGTTGCGCCGAAGAAAAAACGTTTTATCAATGTTGAGCATCACACGGTCTGCACCGTTGCGCCTGTGCCGTGTTTCCAGATGGAATGTTTTGGCTAGACGCGTCGCTTTGGGGTACCATAGCCCCACTATCAACTGCCGCTCAGCACGGCAGCCTTGATGAGCCCTTGCCCTTCTCCTGGGAATTATGATCGGGCATCAATCTGCTGAGTGGCCCGAATCCCAGGAGGGGACTCTATATGCAAAAGGAATACCTGTCCGCCGCGGCGGAGGTGCTCAGCGACCAAGGTGTCGATGAGAACCTCGGCCTGAGCACCGGCGAGGCTTCGTCGCGCCTCGCCAAGACAGGCCCTAACAAGCTCGAGGAAGCCGAAAAGACGCCGCTGTGGAAGCGTTTCTTTGAGCAGATGGCCGATCCCATGGTCATCATGCTGATCGTTGCCGCCGTCATCAGCGCACTCACGGGCATGGTCAAGGGTGAGCCTGACTTTGCCGATGTCGCCATCATCATGTTCGTCGTTATCGTCAACTCGGTACTGGGCGTGGTCCAGGAAGCCAAGAGCGAGGAGGCCCTCGAGGCCCTGCAGGAGATGAGCGCAGCGCAGTCCAAGGTGCTGCGCGACGGCAAGCTCGTGCACCTGCCGAGTGCCGAGCTCGTGCCCGGCGACGTGATCATGCTCGAGGCGGGCGACTCCGTCCCGGCCGACTGCCGTGTGCTCGAGAGTGCCACGATGAAGATCGAAGAGGCCGCACTCACCGGCGAGTCCGTTCCCGTAGAGAAGCACGCCAACGTGATCGAGCTTGCCGCGGGCACCGATGACGTGCCGCTCGGCGACCGCAAGAACATGTGCTACATGGGCTCCAC
>CABSBA010000194.1 GCA_902475825.1 uncultured Collinsella sp.
AAACTTTTTTGAAAAAAGTGCTTGCACAGTTCTCGAATCATAGGTTATTATCTTCCTCGTTGAACGCGCGGGTCCAACAAAGCGAACCGCAAATCACACGCATTACGTGCCCGAGTGGCGGAATTGGCAGACGCGCTAGCTTGAGGTGCTAGTGACCGCTTTTTGGTCATGCGGGTTCAAGTCCCGCCTCCGACACCATCGCATTTGAGAAGCCTCTTCGGAGGCTTTTTTGTTACCGATAGACGGTGAGGTCCACGATGGAAACGCTTGAGCGCAACGAGTGGGCAGACGTTGCCCAACTGGTCGAGATCACGAGCGATGCTGTCATCATCTGTGAGCTCGACGGAACCATTCTGCATGTGAATAATCGTTTGCTCGACCTGATGTGCGAGGAACGCGCTGACGTCATCAGCGGTGATGTCAAAGACGTTCTGTTCTCGTCTGCCTTTGAGCGCGCGACCGAACATCGTCTGCCGTTTGAGACCGATGGCTCCGAGAGCGAGCTGATGCTCAAGCTGAGCGACGGGTCTTTTATTCCCGTCTTGGTTCGCGCGGGTTCCGTTACGCCTCCGCGTATCTTTGGACGTCGTGCACCGCGTGTCCTGGTGGCGCTTCACAGCATCGAAGAGCAGTATTCCCACGATCGTCAGCTCAAACGTGCGCTATCAGAGCTTAGGGTGGCGAATAAACGCCTTTCGGGTACCCTTTCAGTCATTATGAGTACCGTGGGCTCCGATGAGCTCCCCAGCTTGCTCGATACCGTTTTGAATCAGCTCGTTGGAACGCTCGATGCCTCCGGTGCGGCTATCTATTTTTCCGAGAGCGGCGGCTTTAAGCTCCGTGGTGTTTCTAAGGAGCTTGAGGACAGCTATCTGCCCGAGTTTATGCCGTACGGCGCGGGCATTCCGACCTACGTGCTTCGCGAGTCGCGTGCCTGTCGCCTGTCGATTCAGCAGGACCTTGAGGGCGACCGGGTTGCTTCGGGTATGTTCATGGATTTGGACAATCGTTCCAAGCACTTGCTGCGCGTGCAGGATATGCCCCCGTATCGCAGCGAGATCTGTCTTCCCGTGTTTTACGGCACGCAGGTCCTTGGCGTGTTGGAAGTTGGCTGGAAACGCCCCCAGGCGCCACTTGCCTATGACGTTAACGTGCTCGAGGTCATTTGCGATTACCTGTCTATTCAGCTGGTCGGCATGGCGTCGAGCTTACGTTCGCGCCGCACGGCGGAGCTCGGTCGCTCACTCAATTTGCTGCGCGACGAACTGTTTACCTATCTCGATGATCCTGTTGCCGCTTCGCGAGCGGTGTCGACGGAAATCTGCGCGGTGCTCAATTGTCATTTCTGCCCCGTGGAATATGATGCGGGCCTCGAAACCTATGTCATCGATTTTGAGGGTGGCAGTCGTGTGGCGCTGCCGGACGATCCGGAGTCACTCTTCTTTTCTGTCACGGCGCCAGCAGCGCGCCTGGGGGCAGCCCCCGACGGGTTTGAGACTTCGGTGTTGGGCGGGACGAGCGCTGACGATCTCAAGCACGTGCGCCTTACACGTGTGGACGAATCCACGTCTATGGGTGCATGGTTGAGGGCCCACGGCCTACCGTGTCAGGGACTTTATGTCGACTCCGGCATCGAAGCGGGGCGCTACCACTCGGAAGCGGATGGCAAACGAAGCAACGATGCGATCGTTCCCGCTGATATCGCCAAGGGGCCGACGAGACGCGCTTTGCTACTCCGCGATGGCAGCCAAGAACCAATTGACGACCTTGAATACGACTACCTGGTGCATCTGGCGCATGACTTTGAGCTGATCTATGAAGGCGAGTCTCAAAAGCGCGAAGAGCGTCATATCGCTCAGACGCTTCAGATTGGCATGAGAAATTCGCTTGGTGACGTTCCGGGCATTGCAACCGATTCGGTATACCTATCGGCAACGAATTCTGCGTTGGTCGGCGGTGACTTCTATACGCTTGTCCGACTTCCCGACGATTGCGCCGTTATGATTTTGGGCGATGTATCCGGCAAGGGAATCGAGGCGGCGTCGATGTCGGCGCTCGTCAAGACGGCGCTGACGGCCTATGCCTGGGAGGGTGCGGGGCCTGCCCGTATGGCACGCTCGCTCAATAGCATGCTCATGGGCTTTTCGAGGGTCGAGACGTTTGTGACGGCGTTTATCGCCAAGATCGATCTTAAGGCGGGCCGCGCTACCTATTGCTCGGCGGGACATCCTCCCACTATGGTCATTAGGCCGTCGTCGACGCCGCTTGGCGGCGGCGAGACCTGCGGGGGAGAAGTGGAGCTCCTTGGATGCCAATCGGGCGTAATCGGTGCCTTTGAGAGCATGGTGTACGAGACGGGCGTGTTTACGTTCGCTCCTGGTGACATGCTATTTATGTATACCGACGGAACAATCGAAGCACGTGATCGCTCGGGTGCTTTCTTTGGCGAACAACGCCTTCGTGACCTTCTGCTCTCTGTCTCGGGTGAGGGCGTATCGGGAATCTGCGGTAAGGTCTTGGGCGAGCTTGATCGCTTTACCGAGTCGGCGCTGGACGATGACATCGCGCTGGTCTCCCTTGAGTTTTTACGGGGTCGCTCGTAGGTCACGACGCCTGACGGGCAAAATCTGCGCGGTTGCAGATACGTGTGCATCGAGCGAGCTCTTTTGGGGAACCATGGTCGTATGAATGAGTGGAATGACATAGCGGTTTTGACGCCACCGGGCGATATCGACATCGCCTCGGTGCCCGCACTGCGCCGACGGTTGGATAATTTGATCGACCGGGGCGTGCGTCGTGTTGTCATCAATTGCCAGGCCGTGGGCTTTATCGACTCGACGGGTTTGGCGTTTTTGCTTACACGTGCTAGAGAGCTTATGAGGCATGAGGGACTGCTTTCGCTCGTTAACGCCTCCGATGGGGTCGTTCGCTTTTTGGAAATTGCCCGACTTGTCGACATCCTGCATGTCGCGGGCCCGGCGCGGGAGTCGATTCCCGCCATTCCGGTGGGGGAGTTGCCGCGATGGAGCAAGAGCGTCGAAGTGCAGCGAGGCATCGAGAATCTCCCGTATTATCGGCACCGTGTGGCCGAGCTCCTCGAATCGCTTCCCCTGAGGCGTGATGAGCGCTATGACGTCGCATTGGCGTTGGGGGAGGCATTGGGTAACGCATATGACCATGCGGGCGGTGTTGGCTGCATCCTGACGGTTCAGGCCTATGGGGACCGTGTTGTGCTCGAGGTGCTTGATCGGGGCGCTGGCTATTCTATCGATGGGGCGAG
This sequence comes from uncultured Collinsella sp., assembly GCA_902475825.1. Lineage (GTDB taxonomy): Bacteria > Actinomycetota > Coriobacteriia > Coriobacteriales > Coriobacteriaceae > Collinsella. Next base: position 3,281 of record CABSBA010000194.1, read on the forward strand.
CGAGCCGGTGGCATCCGAGGAACGCGGACGCGGTATCAAGCTTATGCGCATGCTCGTCGATAACGTGGAGGTTGCCCGTCGCACGGATGGCGCTGGCACACGCGTTCGGATGGTGAAGCTGTTTAGCTCGGCATTGGAATCGTGCGCATAGCGCCTTGACTTGGCGTTATTTACCTGCATGAACTTGCTTTGGGCAACTTTTTTGAAAAAAGTACTTGCGTCTTTAGGACAACTCGCGTAAATTAATAACCCGCAAGCGGACATGGCTCAGTTGGTAGAGCACAACCTTGCCAAGGTTGGGGTCGCGGGT
>CABSBA010000195.1 GCA_902475825.1 uncultured Collinsella sp.
TGCGATATGAAACGACAAAAGAACACGTGAAGGCTCGTACATGGCAGCTCCTCTAACGGCCGGATAAACCGGCGCTTAACCTTATTGAGAAGTCTACGAACTCGTGCGGACATCATTTCGCCCGCAACTAAGCAGCGTTTCCGCACCAATAGTCATAGGCGGATTGCCAAGGGTCGCTCGCACCGTTTGAAGCAAACGCTGCCTCGTTATTGTCAGCATATTCATCCGGGCTCGCGTAGTCTGTCGGATCGTCAGGCACCGCATCGAGAGTGCCTTTGTCGACCATCGCGCCACTCGCCGTCCGATCGGGCAGGTCTCGACCGAGGATTTGCCCAGGCACTGCCCAGTAATTACTGCCCTGGTTATACTTGCTAACCTTTATGACTCGGCCATCGCGGACAATGGCCCCAAACACCACATCATCCGTTCCATTCTGAGCACGCCAATAATACGGAGTTCCACCAGAGAACAGGCTGCCGCCGCTGATGACTTCCCCCTCTTCGTCATGTACGCCAAGCCAGGTTTGATCAATCAGGCTCGCGTCCATATCTTTAAAAGGAAGCCCCTCGGCAATCGCTTTCCCATCAGGGCGCTCGGTCAATGCGGGCTTTTGCTCCGGCTCTTGCCCTGACTCAAGCTCGGCCAGCATGGCTTCAATTTCAGCGGATGTATGAACAAATGGGGACGAGCCCGCTTTCTCTTGGGCAGACGAGGCACCGTCTCCACTCGAGTCCGACGCGGCGGGCGAGCATGCCGCCAGACAGAACAATGCCGCTGTTACCGCCAAGGATATGCCAGCGAATCTACGGATACCGTCTATCAATCCCATTGACCCCACCCGCGCCCTATCTTATCTGATTCTAGTGTACAAACATGCGCACGAACTTGTGCTTCCAGCTTGCGTAAGGAGCATAGCGAAATGGCACGTCCAGCCACGTTGCCTTGTTCACGATGCTCTTCTTATGGCTAAACGTATCGAAGCTCTCGCGTCCATGGTACTGCCCCATACCGCTCGCTCCCATGCCGCCAAAGCCCATATGACTCGTGGCCAAATGCATAATGGTGTCATTAACACAGCCACCGCCAAAGGGCACGTTACGCACAAAGCGCTGTTGAACTGCGCGATCCTGGCTAAAGATATACAGGGCCAGCGGCGTCGGACGATCCGTAATAAACGCTTCGGCCTCGTCTAAGCTCTCAAACGTCAGCACCGGTAAGATGGGACCGAAGATCTCCTCCTGCATTACGGCGTCATCGGGGGCCACGCCGTCCAAAATCGTCGGCTCGATCTTGAGCGAAGCCTCGCGCGCGGCACCTCCCAGCACAACCTTATCGGGATCGATCAGTCCGCGTACGCGCGCAAAATGCTTAGCATTGACGATATGCCCGTAGTCCTCGTTATCGAGCGGATGCTCGCCAAACATACGGCTGACCTCCTCCTTGATGAGGCCCAGCAGCTCGTCGTGCACGCACGTATCGACCAGCAGGTAGTCGGGCGCCACGCAGGTCTGCCCCACGTTGAGCCATTTACCAAAGGCGATACGCCGCGCCGCGACCTTTAAGTTTGCCGTCGCATCCACGATGCAGGGGCTCTTTCCGCCCAACTCAAGCGTCACGGGCGTAAGGTTTTTACTTGCGCGCTCCATGACGTGCTTGCCGACTGGAACGCTACCGGTAAAGAAGATCTTGTCCCAGCACTCATCGAGCAGCGCTTCGTTTTCGGCGCGCCCGCCCTCGACAACCGTCACCAGACGCGGATCAAATGCCTCTTCACAGATTTGCCTGAGCACCGCGCTCGATGCCGGAGCATAGGCGCTCGGCTTGATAACCACGGTATTGCCCGCGGCAAGGGCGCCAGCGAGCGGCTCGAGCGTCAGCAAAAACGGATAGTTCCAGGGCGCCATGATGAGCGTGACACCATAGGGCACGGCTTGCGTTTTGCACACGCTCACGGCGTTAGCGAGGTCGCACGGACGCAGGCGCGGACGACTCCATCGAGCCACATGCGCAATCTGATGGCGAATCTCGGAAAGCGACGTGCCAATCTCGCACATGTAGGCCTCGTCATGCGACTTACCCAAATCGGTCTTGAGCGCATGGGCAATATCGGCCTCGTGGGCCCGCACCGCATCGCGTAAGCTCGCGAGCGCGCGACGTCGAGCATCGACATCAAACGTGGCGTGCGTCTTAAAGTAGGCGCGCTGATCGCCGACGATGCGCGCAATTTCCCCGGTGTTCATGGACCCTCCTAGTTCTCGCCCTCAAACATACCACCTGCAACGACTTCGTACATATGCTCGAGCTCCAGGCGGTCCATCAAAAGCGGAACGGGGTACAGCGGATTGGCCTCGGCATCGGCATGTGCCGCCATCTCAGGAATGTCGGAGCGGCGAATACCTGAGACATATTTGGGGATTCCCAGGGCCCCGTTCATTCGATCGACCCAATCGATAAAGACCTCGGCCGCAAGACCATCCTGTGCGGTAGCCGGCGCAATGCCCGCCATGCGAGCGAGGTCGGCAAGCTTGGGGGCGGCGGCGTCACCATAAGCGCGAAGCATATGCGGCAGGATGATGGCGTTAGCCAAGCCGTGCGGAATCCCGTAACGCCCGCCCAAGCTGTGTGCGATGGCATGAACGTATCCAACATAGGAGCGCGTAAAGGCAACACCCGCCTTATACGCCGCCGAAAGCATATTGCGACGCGCACGCATGTTGTCGCCATGCCCATAGGCCTCGAGCAAATTGTCGTGGATGAGCTGCACCGCCTGTCGCGCCATCTTGCGCGTGTAGGGCGTGGTGCTTCGCCCGATAAAGGCCTCGACGGCATGCGTCAGGGCGTCCATGCCCGTCTGCCCCGTAATGGAGGCGGGCAGACCGCGCGTAAACTCGGGGTCGTGCACCGCAAGGTGCGGGATAAGCACAAAGTCGTTAATGGGGTACTTGTAGCGTGTCTCGTCATCGGTAATTACTGCCGCAAGCGTGACCTCGCTTCCCGTGCCTGCCGTGGTGGGAACGGCGATGAGCAGCGGCAGGCGACGATGAATCCGCAGCAGCCCGCGCATCTTGTTGATGGGCTTGTTTGGCTGCGCGATGCGTGCTCCCACGCCCTTGGCACAGTCCATGGCCGAGCCACCGCCAAAGCCGATAATGGCCCGGCAGTCGTTCTCGCGATACAGCGCCGCCGCTTCCTCCACGTTTGAGACCGTGGGGTTCGCACGCGTTTCGGCATAGACCGTAACGCCAATCCCCTGAGCCGTAAGCGCACGCTCGAGTGATGCCGTGAGCCCCAAACGTGCAATACCAGGGTCTGTCACGATAAGAACCCGCTGTATCGAGCGCTTTTGAAGCACCGCGGGCATATCCTCGGCATGCTCCAAAATGCGTGGCTCGGTATAGGGCAGCACCGGCAATGCGATGCGAAAAATCGTTTGATACGTTCGGCACCAGGCGCGGCGGGCTAGATGCATAAAGGAAACTCCTTCATTTGTTGATTCGTCAACATTTGCTCGACCGATTGTACTCAGCGGTGGTCAAAGACGGCCTGTCAATCGTTAATCAATCAA
>CABSBA010000196.1 GCA_902475825.1 uncultured Collinsella sp.
GTGATCGAGCAGGTCCCTAAGGCGCTGAACCTGAGAGTCCCACTCCTCGGGCGTCATATCGATAATGTCGCCATTGGAGAACTGGCCGATCGGTTCAAGCAGGCTCGCGGTATCAAAGGTACCGATATACAGCTTGCCGTCGAACTTCTGCATGCGCCAAATGTACTGGTTCTCGTTTCGGCCAAAGCCCGAAGCCAGGCCGGAAATACCGCCCTCGGGGAACATGTCGGTGCGATCGCCAACGACGAGCTGCATGTTCTCGTCCTTGTCCATGCGATAGATGTTGACCGACTGCTCAAGATTGGCATTCACAAACGAGCAGTCAACGCCGCCCATGCTGCTCTTGCCGCTCTCGTCAGACTTGGACTTATTAAAGAGGATGCGCTCGAGGGCGATCTCCTCGTCGTTGTATTCACCGATATAGAGGTAGTCGTTGTAGACGATGAGGTTGGCAGCGCCAGAACGGGTGCGGGCGGGATCGATGCCAAAGCAATACCTCGCACCGTCCGCCTCCTGGTCGCCGACAATCGGAGTCCACGTATAGCTGCCGTCGGCGTTCTTGTCGCCACGGACCATGGCAAACGACTGCATGGAATTATCATCGGGGGCGTTCTCGGGCGTGCCGGTGCAGATGGTGACATAGAGATGGCCATTGTACGAGGCCATATCCCAAATGGCGCCGCCGTAGATGCTGTCCTGATAGCGAATCACCGGATAGCCAAACAGCGTGTCCGAGTTGGCAATCTCGGTGAAGCTGCCCTGGCCCTTCGAGGGGTCAGACGACGTCAGGATCGTCGCCACAAACTTACCGGCCGCATTTTTACCCACATTGCTGATGACGAGCTGGCCATCATGGACGCACATGCCGCGGATACCGGTAGCAATGCCCTGCTTGAAGGCGGCACCCTGATCCTGCGCGCTCGAAAGGCCCTGATAGACAACTTTGTACTCATCCGTCTTAGGATCGATCTCGTATACAGCAGGCAGGCCGTTTTGGCCGCCATTGTACCTGACGGTGCCGCAGAAATAGAGCTTACCCTTATAACTCACGGCATTGCGGAAAAAAGGAGCGACGCCGTTGAGCGAATCAGAGATTAGCAGCTTGGTCTCACCGGTCTTGGTATTGATCTTGAGCAAGATGCTGTTGCTGTCCTTATCGGCCGTGCCGTCCTCCTTCTGCTGTCCATAGAAGAAGGTGCCGTTAAACATGGCCTCCAGCGTCAGGCGCATGGTCTCGGCATCAAAGGAATCGCCCAGCGCGCTTTTCATGAGCGTCATCGTGTTGCCCATCGCCGCATAGCAGGTGCCCACATAAAGCCAGTCACCATAGCTCGCAGCCGCCCAAGTGTAGCTCTGGCCGCGATCGCCTTCGTTGTTGGCCGTATTACCATCAGCGCCCGGAACGGCAATGGCACCGTCACCCTGGTAGTCGACGATGCCATCCGGCTGCGACGTTCCTACCGTAGGATGCGAGAGCTTCTCAAAGGAATACCCATTTCCCGCATTGTAGGTAACGGCACCCGAAGCGTCTTCGGCGTGCGCCGGCAGCGGCGATACCAAGATAGCGGCAAGCGCTGCCACCAAGCCAAGTGTTCCCACTCGTCTCATAAGGTTATAGCCTCCCCTGTCCTAAAGCCCAGTTTTAGCATTCTTCATTTCTGTCCACGATTAATTGCAATCTGAGCACAGCAATAATCAGCGTATAAATATACACCTGTAATTTTTTGGACGGGTTAATAGATGCTCGATTGGTGGCGAATTCCGCGCAAACCGTCACCAAACTCCACTTTTGCCGCATCTAAAGGTTATTTTTGCGCAAATTTTTGGATGCCGATAGTCACAATGGGCAGGAGGCTGGTACCCACCGGAGAGGGCAACGCCTACATTTTCATAACGTAATAGCCCGCACCCCTCACCGCCGTCTCGAGTGCGTCGCGATCAACCGGGCGCTTCGAGCGTACGCGTGCCGTGTGGTCCGCATACGTTACCGTTGCCCACACACCATCAAGCGTATTGAGGGCATTGGCTACGTTCTGAGCGCAGCCGTCACAGCTCATGCCGCCGATGAGCAGCTCATCGCTATAGGGATAGTGCGACTCATCGGTATCCACCACAACAACCTTTTTGGCCTTCTTACCGCTCGTACCATCGCTGCAACAACTCTTCCCGTGTGTCGAAGCGGCAATGCGACGCAGTCCAAAAAACATGCCGACGGCAATGACGGCCAGCACGATGAGATTCGCAGGGTTGAGCAAGTCACTCATGCGTTCCCCTTTCAAGTAGCACTATCTAGATACCCCCATGGGGTGTCTCCATCTTAACCCAAAATCATGTCGGTTCGGTCAATTAGTTTCCCTCTTCAAACTTTTTTGTTGACCATGGCTTACTTTCGTGTATAAGTTTTCCTAGGCTAACAGTTTAGATCCGCAAGGAGCGCCGTGACTCGAACCATAGACATCCCAACGTTTCAGGCAGCAGTCGTGCGCAACTGCTCTCCCACGCTCGCGGGCATCAAGCCGGCATCGCTCTTTACCTATCCCGGCGTCTACGCCCACGGGGACGGCTCGACCGCAACCGAAACCATCGCAGAACGCCGAGCACGCCTGCTCAACGTTATCGCCCAGTGTAATCGCGAGCTTGACCCGCTCGGCATCCACCTGAGTGTTTTGGTCTGGCGGCCCTGCGGAGCGCTCGTGTACGCATATCGGCCCAATAGCCTCGCCACTTACCTTGCTGACCCGCGCGCCAAAACGGCACTCGCCAAGGAGGGCTACGACACCGACAATCTGCCATTATGCCTTGCGCACCTGGCATCACGCATCGCGCTCGCAAGCAATAACGCCGCGGAATGCGCATGCGGCCAAACCCGATGCGCATTGGACCATCAAGCCAACTGCGGCAACGGCTGCACCTGCGAATTTCCACACGAGATTGGCTACTTCCTGGGGTACCCCTACGACGACGTATACGAGTTCATCGCCCAACGTGGCGAGAACTACAAGATCTTTGGAGCCTGGAAGGTCTATACGGATGTCGAGCAGGCGCTTGCGACGTTTGATGCGTACCGTGCCTGCACCCAACACCTCACCTTTATCTATCAGCAGGGCTGCAGCTTGGCGCAACTTGCCCAGGCGACCCGATAGAACGTACAAACCGCGGCCTCGCACGCCGCACAACCGAAAGGACAACACATGAGCAAGATTGCAGTCGTCTACTGGAGCGGCACGGGCAACACCGAGGCCATGGCAAACTTTGTCGCCGAAGGCGCCACGTCCGCGGGTGCCGAGGCAGATGTCATCCCCTGCGCCGACTTCTCTGCCGACAAGGCCGCCGGCTATGATGCCTTCGCCTTCGGCTGCCCCGCCATGGGTTCCGAGGAGCTCGAATACGATGAGTTCCAGCCGATGTGGGACGAGGTCAAGGAGACCCTCGGCGATAAGAAGGTCGTCCTCTTTGGCTCCTACTCGTGGGCCGAGGGCGAGTGGATGGACAACTGGAAGGCCGATGCCGACG
>CABSBA010000197.1 GCA_902475825.1 uncultured Collinsella sp.
AGGTGCGTGCGGTTGGTGGCGCCGACCTCGACGAGTTTGGCGCCCGAAGCCGCCATGACATCGGGGATGCGGAAGCTGCCGCCGATCTCGACAAGCTCGCCGCGGCTGACGATGACCTCTTTGCCTGCGGCATGGGTCGCCAGCACCAGCAGCACAGCGGCGGCGTTGTTGTTGACCACGAGCGCGTCCTCGGCACCGGTGAGTGAGCGGATCAGCTGCGCGGCGTGCTCTTTGCGCGACCCGCGCGAGCAGGTGTCCACGCTGTACTCGAGCGTGCTGTACCCGCGCGCGACCTCGGCCACGGCCTTGGCCGCCGACTCCGCGAGCGGGGCACGGCCCAAGTTGGTATGGATAACGACACCCGTAGCGTTGACGGCAGGGCGCAGGCTCGGCAGCGCGGAGCGGTGCGCACGCCACTCGATGGCCGAAGCCAGGTCGCGCTTAGAGCGCGGGGCGGCGCCGGCGCGAATGGCGGCGCGCTCCTCGTCGAGCTCGGCCGTGACGGCGGCATGCACCACCGCGTCGCAGGTCTCCCCCGCCGCCTTCACCACCGGCCACTCGGCAAGCAGCTCGTTGACGGAGGGAATGGCGCGCAGGCGGGCGCGCACCTCATCGGACATGTTCTGGCTATCGCTCATGTGCGACCTTTCAAAACCAAAGGTGAATCAATCGTTCGAACGTCAAACTATCAGCCAATTCAATCGGCTGAGTCAATCAATCGCTATTATCCTCGCGCGCCGCGATCTTTTCCACGCAAACGGCGTTTTCCTGGGTGAGCGCGGCACCCGTCAACGGGTCCCAGCGCAGCGGCGTGTGGTCGAGTGGCCCGACGCCCATGGCCTGCCGGCCACCACCCTCGGCACCGAACGCGCGTCCGCCGGGAGCGGCCGAGGTGAAGATGCACGCCGGATGCAAATAGGGCGTCGTCTCCACGCGCACGCGATCGCGGCCCATGTCGCTCACAAGCTCGACGACCTCGCCATCGGCGATACCCATGTGAGCGGCGACATCGGCGTTCATCTGCACGGCGTCCAAGTCCGACCCCGCCTCGGCGGCACCGGCCGCCGCGAGCCTGCGCGAGGTATGCGACTCAAAGGGTCGATTGCCGCTAATGAGGCGAAACATCCCCGGGCCAGGCTCCACCATGGGAGCGATCCAGTTGGGTACACGACCCAGGTCGGCTCGTTCCCATACGTCGCTTGCCAGCGCAATTTTGCCGCCATCCAAGGGAATCACCGGCTCACCCGTGCGCGACGGCAGCGCCACGCCCGTATCGGCCCAGCCGCGCTCCTTGAGCTCGTCCAGATCGATCCCAAAAGGCGCCACCTGGGCAGCCGCCAGATCGTCAGACGTAAACTGGAAGTACTCGCCCACGCCACACGCCTGCGCCAGACCGGCAAAAATCTCCCGACCGGGACGTGTGTCATCATGCTGCACGGGCAGCACGGCGTTGCGGTAGAACACGCGCGCATCGTTGGCGCTCACGACCGTGCCCACACCGCGGTCGGCCTCCAGATACGTCACGTCGGGCAGCACGAAGTCAGAAGCACGCGCCGTCTCGGACCAACGAATATCAATCGTCACAAGCAAGTCGAGCTGCTGCAAAATACTCAACCAAGCCTGTGCATTGCCATAGCCCGCGCCGGGATTGCTGGCGTAAACGATCAGCCCGCGCAGGTCCCCGGCAAGAATCGACTGACCGATGGTCGTGCACAGGCCGCACACCGGATCGACCAGTGGATAGCGCTCGGACCCCAACTTGGGCTCACGTGGCATCGGCGGCGTCGCAAAGCGCGCGGGAGCGAGGTCGCCCAACACAAGCGGCGTGGGTGGATTGAGCGCGCCGCCCGCATGCCCAATACAGCCCAGCAGCACGTCGACCAAGCAAATAGCGCGCGCGGTCTGGGTGCTATTGGCATACGCGATTCCGATGCCGCCATGAAAGCCCGCATCCACCACGGCGGCAGGCGCGGCGGCAGCGAGATCGCGCGCCGTGGCGACAATCTCTGCGGCCGGCACGTCGCACATCGACTCGGCCCACTCGGGCGTCCAAGCACTGGCCGCCTGTGCCAGCTCGTCAAAACCCGTGGTATAGCGGTCCACAAACTCGCGGTCGTACAGGCCCTCGTCAATCAACACGTGGGCAATACCCAACAGCAGCGCCAAGTCGCAGCCCGGGCGCACGCGCAGCCAGCGATCGGCAAGCGCGGCCGAGCCGCTGCGCCGGGGATCAACCACGATAATCTTCGCCCCGCGCCGGCGCGCATCGTTGAGCGCATAGACGGCCCCCGTCGTCGACGAATCGACAATGGAACGCCCCAAATACATGATGCAGTCGGTATGTGCAAGGTCGGAGGCGGGGCTATAGCCCAGGCTGTGCTCCCAGCCGGTAAGTCGGCTTACCTCGCAGGCACCGTCGGCACCGTATACGTTGGGCGAACCCAGCGCATGCATAAAACGATAGGCCCAGTAGCGGTCGAACGAGGGAACGCCGAGCGTCATGCCCAGCGCACGAGGCCCGCACTCGTCAATAATCCCCAAAAGACGCTTGGCAATCTGCGCGAACGCCTCGTCCCACGAAATCGCATCGAACCCCGAGCCATCAGCTCGTCGGCGCATGGGATGCAAAATCCGGTCGCGCTCGTCAAACGGCATTGCCAGGCGATGCCGTCCGCGGGCGCAGAGGGCACGCGCCGCGCACGGATGCCCCGGCACCGGCAACTCGGCCGCCACGCGACCGTCCTCAACTCGTGCCGCAAAGGCGCAATCGGCATAGCATCCCCCGCATGTGGTCACCACGGCGCGACCGTCACGCTTGACAGCAGATGCCATCTCGATTACCCCTTTCATCAGCCAAACACAACAGGCCAAAAGCACGGCAACGAGCCCCGGACCCAAAAAGCCCCCCGCACGGCAACGCCCCGCGGGAGGCCCAACGTCAAACAGACGGTACCTTATGCCTCGGACTTCTTGGCGTAGATAAACCAGTAGCCGAGCGCGACCAGAACCGCGCCGCCCACGATGTTGCCCAGCGTGGCGGCGGACAGGTTAAACGCAATGCCCGCGGCGTTGAGCGCATCGGCGCCGGCGACGTCGGCACCATAGCCGCACGCGTGCATCACGGCACCCATGGGCAAAAAGTACATATTGGCGACGCAGTGCTCAAAACCGCAGGCCACAAAGGCGGCGATGGGCAGCAGAATGCCCACAACCTTATCGACCACGGTCTTGCCGGCGGTACCGATCCACACGGCCAGGCACACAAAGATGTTGCACAGGATGCCGCGGAAGAAGATCGTCACCCAGTCGATCGTCACCTTGCCGGCGGCGACGCTCACCATGGAATTGGCGACCGCCTCGCCGTTGAGCTTATAAATGCCGGCCATGTACACCAAAAAGACGATGAACAGGGCACCGACAAAGTTACCGACCCATACGACGACCCAAGCCTTGAGCATCTGGACCAGGGTGATCTTTTTGCTCTTGAGTGCGCAGACCATAAGCGAATT
>CABSBA010000198.1 GCA_902475825.1 uncultured Collinsella sp.
CACAAATACATTTGAGACGCCGATTCGGCGGATTGAATAGGGCAACCCACAAAAAGCGAAACCATAAGCAAAGTGAAAAAGGCTGCAGCCATCAGGCATGCCGCGACCGCTACAGATAGGCCGCAACATCCCAAGCAGTGATAATCCCGAGAACCTTCTCGCTGGGCTTACCGCTATGCGTGATGAATACCATGCCAATGCGGTCAGCACGGCGCATCGCCACCCTGAACATCTCTGCAACCTCTGCGAGTGTTATCGTACGTGGCACGAACCTAAACGATTCAGAGGCATGAGCGTCCACTGGGAGCAGCTCGGCAAGCGAAGAGAACGTCGTCTCGTCGTCAATGCAGACAATCTCTTCACCGTATAGGTAGGAGAGCAGCGTGTTCTCGCTGAACACACCGCGGACGATGCCATCCTCCAGGATAGGTACATGGGTGTAGCATTTTTCCGCCATCTCGCGCAAGACGGGTCTCACGCAGTCCTCCGCAGTTGCCGAAAACACATTCTGCATGGACACGGCGTGGTCGATTGCCTTGGGAGGATTCTCGACTGCAGCAAGCGTATTGCGCAGGAGTGTCAGCATCGAGTCGCTCGGCTCGACGGCGTAATCGCCATCGACACTCTCCTGGTGCGAGAGCAGGTTGCGAACTTCCGCGCAATATTTGAGAGCCCCGGCAACGTTCTTGAATGCCCTGCCGGGGTTTCTGCCAAGCCAAGCTACAGGACCGTGTTTTTCCGGAACGTCATAATGCTCACGGATGCACCCCTCGAGCCTTCTATAGAGATCAAGGAACTCGCTCGCATTGTCGCTTTTGCCCATACCGAAACCTCCTGCAAAATAGCTTCGGGACGCATTCGCACAGCTAAACAAGCGCAATTATACGTGTGATATCAAGCACCCTGCATTCGGTCTCGACAAGCGGCATCGAACGCAGGCTTACCGGCATGGGCGCCCGTAGGAAAGCCCATACGGCTGACGTACCTCGACCGTCAATCGGCCTCGTGCTACCGCTAATCCGTCCCGTCCCAGCAGGTCACACAACGGTGAGATAATGCCCGCGACTATTAATGTAAGCAAGGAGCACGCTATGGCAGACAACGAGATCGAATCCTCGACGGACGACGGCCGAGAGAAACTTGTGGCAAAACAGCTCGCATCGACCAAAATCCACCTCGCACTCACCCAGGAGCGGGTGGACGTCTCCGGCGCCATCAAGCTCCCGCTCGACCGAATCCCCCAGCTCGGCGTGGCGTTCGCCTCGCTCCCCTCGATGTTTCGCACCGTCACTAACACGGTGAGCGTACCCACGCTGCTCCAGGCGACTGACAAGTTTGGAAACCCACTCGATCCGTCAATACTCTACTCGTTCAAGGACGGCAGCGGTCTCACAGGGGGCTACCGCGACGCAGTCAAGGGCTTTGGACAGGCGCGCTTCCACGTAGTCGAGGGCGACATCGCCACAAGCGTCACTCAAGTGCCCTACGACCCGACGTCGCTGTTCATGGCAGCCGCAATCGCGCAGATAAACCAAAAGCTCGACTCCATCCAGGAGTCCGTCGACGAAATGTTCGACTATATGCGCCAGCGCGACAAGGCCAACATGCGCGGCAACCTCAAGACGCTTGCAGACATCCTCAACAGCTACGGTCTCTACTACGGCAACGCCATCGAAATGACTAGCGCCCATATGAAGGTAATCGACATCATGCATGCCTCCGAGCAGGACATAGAGCACTTCCGCTCACTGGCGCAGTCGGACCTGAAAAAGAAAGGGTTCATCGAGGTACGAGACGGCTTGGGCAGACGTCTCGACAAGGTGCTCGACTACCTCAAAGACTGCCAGCTCGCCACCTACATCCACGCGTTCTCGCTGTTCCTCGAACCTATGCTCGCCCAGAACTTCGAGCCCGCAAAGCTCGCGGACGCCACCGCGAAGATCGAGGCCGATTCGCTCGCGTACCGCGAGCTCTACACCGAGTGTTACGACGCCCTCGAGGCGGGAACTGCCGACACCGTCGATGCGGCGCTGCTGGGCGGCATCGCATCCGCTGGCAAGTTGCTAGGGCGCGCCATCGCAAAGACCCCCGTGGGCGACCATACACTCATCGACGAGGCGCTCGAAGGCGCAGGAGAGGACATCGGCAGGTTCAACGACAGGCAATCCGAGAAACTCCTCGAGAAGCTCCATCAGGCAAAGACGCCCGACGTTGCGCCGTTCAAGCAGAGCGTGAAGGAAATCGATACCCTCTATAACCGCCCCACGCAGATCGCCGTGGACGCCGAGAACGTCTACATCCTACCTGCCAAGCAGCAGGAAGAGTAGCGGTACGCGACAGGCACGCGCCATGCAAACAGCTAACGCCCCTACCTCCCCTCCGCCTTCAGCTTCAGCAGCAGGTTGCCCAGCTCGGGGCACTTGCTGGAAAGGCGCGTCTGGGGTCGCTCGCCCATCCCCCACCGCTGGCGGATCTCCTGGGCGTACGGACTCACGCGGTAGTCCCCGTCCATCATCTGCTTGAGCAACTTGGCGGTTACGCGCGCATCGGCCAGAGCGCTGTGGGCGTGGCCCGTCGACTCGTCAAACTCGATGCCAAACCACGTCGCCGCGTCACTCAAAGAAACGCGCCCGTGGCTGCCCACGTCCATGATCGAGGTGTAAAACGCCTGCAGGTCGGCCCAGTCCGTAGGAAATGCGGAAAGGTCGATGCGCTTTGCCTGGCACTCGGTCAAAAGCTGTCGACGGTCCGTCCCGCTCCAGCAAACCACCTGGGCGGAGTAGCGACCGATCCAATCGTTGAGCCTTTTGATCACCACGTAGAGCGGATCGGCCATCGCGGTGTCCACGGCCGATATCCCCGTAAGCTCGCGAACGGGAAACGCAACGCCTTCGGTAAATTCCGTCTGCACAAACTGCGAGAACTCGCCCATAACGTTGCCGTGGTAATCGAGCTTGACGGCGCCGACCTCGATAATCTCGTTGCGCAGTCCACGGCGCTGGCGCTGCTTTGGCACCGGCGCAAACTCAAAGTCCAGCACAATCTGGCGCGCAAAGTTCGTCGTATCGATAGCCGAGATACCCGGCGTCTTTTCAGCTGACACGGTTAGGGCCTTTCTCCGTTGCTTGCCGCTTGCTACATAGCTACATAGGCGGCTATATTGCCGTAAGGATAGGCGCCCGCGCGGACATGAAATCGCCCAGCGCGGCCAACCCGGCACCCTTGCGTAAAGCCGCGCTTTGAGATGGCCACGTCGCTGTTATTAGCGAACATATATTCGTATTTATGACTGCAGTTTGATAGACTGGTTATTGTTGACGGCAGTTCCATGTGCCGGGCAGCGCCCTCCATGCGACGGGAGGTGATGCCCATGACCGATCTGATTGATTTCGTGAAGCTCCTGACCGCTTTGGTCTCGCTCATCACGGCGCTTATCGGACTTGCCGAGGCACTCAAGCAGCGCTCGAAGAGTAAAAAGAGGGGTCGACGCCGTTAAG
>CABSBA010000199.1 GCA_902475825.1 uncultured Collinsella sp.
GTGCGGCAGATTGCCCCGAAAGAGGAGCGCCGCGTACTTTGGTACGCAAGCGACGAATGAGCGCCGAGGTGCCGTGCTTGGGCAAGCCGCAGCCTAGAACTGATTGAGAAAGCGCATGTCGCCCGTCATGAGAGTACGCAGGTCCGGCAGGTCGTAGCGCAGGGCCGCGACGCGCTCGGCGCCAATGCCAAAGGCGAAGCCGGTGTACTTCTCGGGGTCGATGCCGCAGTTGATCAGGACGTTGGGGTCGACCATGCCACAGCCCAGGATCTCGATCCAGCCGCTGTGCTTGCAGAAGTTGCAGCCCTTGCCACCGCACACGTGGCAGCTCACGTCCACCTCGCAGGAAGGCTCGGTGAAGGGGAAGAAGTGCGGGCGGTAGCGCGTCTTGCGGTCCTCGCCAAACATGCATTTAACAAAGTAATCGAGCGTGCCCTTAAGATCGCCAAAGGTGATGCCCTCGTCGACGACCAGGCCCTCGATCTGGTTGAACTGCGGCAGGTGGCAGGCGTCGGCCGTGTCGGGACGGTAAACGGTGCCCGGGCAGATCATGTAGATGGGCGGCTTTTGCGACTCCATGGTGTGGATCTGCACGCCCGAGGTCTGGGTGCGCAGCAGCACGTCGGACTCGCCGTGGGCGTGAGCCTCGGAGTGCGCGACGCTGCCGGGGTTGTTGTCGACCACGTAGAAGGTGTCGCGGGCCGAGCGGCTCGGGTGATCCATGGGGGCGTTGAGCGCGGTGAAGTTGTAGTAGGAGGTGTCGACCATGGGACCGGACTCGACGGTGTAGCCGATGCCGCAGAAGATGTCCTCGGCCTCCTCGATGATCTGCTTGATCAGGTGCTGGTGACCGATCTGCGGACGGATGCCCGGCAGCGTAATGTCGACGGCCTCGTGCTCGAGTGCGTGCTTGAGGGCGGCGGCCTTCATCTCGGTGGTGCGCTCGTCGAGCATGCCCTCGATCAGCTGGCGCATCTCGTTGGCGCGCTTGCCCATCACGGGACGATCCTCGGGGGCGAGCTTGCCCATCATGCGCATCAGGCCGGTGATGCGGCCCTTGCGACCGAGCAGCTCAACGCGCGCAGCCTCGAGCTTTGCGGCGTCGTCGGCGCCTGCGACGAGCTCCTTGGCCTCTTCCTCGAGTTTGACCAGATCATCAATCAGACTCATGTCTTCCCTTTCGTCTCTCGCGCTCCCCGCTCGCCGGGACGGCTGCCGCCGTCTGACGTTGCGAAAACGCGGCCCGATTCGGTAACAAAAAACCGCCCTCGGGCATGTGCATTGCCCAAGGACGGTTGAATTCCGCGGTACCACCTTGTTTGACCCGGCGGATGTCTGGCCCGCCGCGCCCACTCTTTGCCCCTTGTCGCGAGGCTCACGGCTTCCCTACTGGGGCTTCGCCGCCGCTGGCCGCGTGCCCGTTGAGGTTGCTGCTCGGGAGTGAACGCTTGGCCCTTGCCACCGCAGGAAGGCTTGCAGCCCATGACCTCCCCTCTCTTGCCGGCGACGCGACGGGCAAAACCCTCTCCGTCAACGCATTGGGCTATAGGATAACACATTCTACGAGCATATCGCCGCGTTCCGTTTTGTTCGCACTGGGTACAAGACAGGTAGCTGTGCAAACTGGCCGTGCGCCCATCCATGGCGCTCGGCTCGCGAGATCAAGGATATGGTATGGGTAAGAAGCACGATAAGAAGGCCAAGCCCGCAGTGGGCAAGACGCCCAAAGGCATGAAGGTCGATAAGGCCGTCAAAAAATTCCGCAAGCTCGAAGGCAAACTGTGGACCCGCGAGTACCTACTCAAGATTGCCGAGTTCGACGGCGCGACGATTGCCCCCGCCAACGGCGCCACGGCCCGCGCCGATGCTATGGGCACCCTTGCCGGCGAGCACCATAAGCTCCTGACCAGCGAAAAGTCCATTGAGCTTGTGCGCTCGCTGGCACGCGAGACCGTCGCCGGCGGCAAGATCGATGACCCGCAACTGCTCGACGAGATCCGCGTGCTCGGCCGCGACCAGCGCGAGGCGAGCGTCATCCCCACCGAGGAGGCCGAGGCCTGGACCAGGCTTACCTGCGAGGCCGATGCCGTGTGGCACAAGGCCAAAGCAGCCAACGACTGGGCGAGCTTTGAGCCCTATGTAGACAGAATCGTCGCTCAGCTTAAGCATCAGGCCGAGCTCATGGACCCCAGGCGCGACCCATACGACGTGTGGCTCGACCAGTACGAGCGCGGCCTTTCCACCGAGAGCTTCGACGCGTTTTGCGATGAGGTCAAGGCGACGGTCGTGCCGCTCGTGCACGCCATCGGCGAACGCGGCCAGCAGCCCGCTGCCGACTTTTTGCACGCCCGCGTGCCCGAGGCCGCCCAGCGCGCCATGAGCTTCGACCTTATGAAGCTCGTCGGCCTGGACCTGGACGACACCACGCTTGCCTTTACCGAGCACCCGTTTAGCGAGGGCTTCTCGGTGGGCGATGCGCGCATCGCGACGCACATCTACGAGAACGACTGCATCTCCAACGTCTACAGCATCATCCACGAGGCGGGACACGCCATGTACGAGCTTGGCGTCAATCCCGCCTATGCGCGCACCTGCCTGGAGGGCGGCACCTCCATGGGCATCCACGAGAGCCAGAGCCGCTTTTTCGAGAACACCGTGGGTCGCAGTCGCGCCTTTATGGGACCGCTGCTCGAGGTACTGCGCCGCCACGCGCCCGAGGTCTACGGCGACGTTGACGAGGACACGCTCTACCGCGCCGTGAACATCGCGCAGCCGTCGTTGATCCGTACCGAGGCCGACGAGCTCACCTACCCCCTGCATATTATGGTGCGCTACCAGATCGAGCGCATGCTGTTTGCCGGCGAGGCCACGGCCAAGGACATCCCCGCGCTTTGGAATCGCTTTATGGACGAGTACCTGGGTATTCCCGTTCCCGACGACACGCGCGGCTGTCTGCAGGATACGCACTGGAGCGGCGGCTCGTTTGGCTACTTCCCCACGTATGCGCTGGGTAGCGCCTACGATGCCATGTTTGTGCCGGCCATGTGCCGCGACGGCGTTGACCTTAACGGCGCCTGCGCGAGCGGCGATCTGGCGCCCGTCCGAGCCTGGCTGGGCGAGCACATTTGGCAGTGGGGCCGCGCCAAAGATGCACCGGAACTCATCAAGGGCGCGTGCGGCATGGCGTTCGATGCCCGCTACTACTGCAGCTACCTGCAGGACAAGTTCACCACGCTCTACGAGCTGTAAGGATTGACCAGCACACCATCGCCAACGCCAACCATGTTGACGCCGATGTCTTGGCAATGTCAGCGAAAACGGCCCTAAGCGAGCAAGGTGACGTGAAATGAAAGGGCGCTGACCTTCTGGTCGCGCCCTTGAAATTGAACGTCAGATTGCCGCTTAGGGGCGTTTGCAGCGTCGAGCCGTTACGCGGTTTGGTAAAACCGCGTAACTATAGAGCTTCCAGCGCCGCGGCGATG
>CABSBA010000200.1 GCA_902475825.1 uncultured Collinsella sp.
GGACGCACCACGCTGTCATCAAGCTGTTCCATCCAACGAAGCACGGTCTTCAGCTTGCCAAGACCACGGGTCATAGCGATGCCGGCAACGGCGCCGTGGTGTGCCTCGATCCCAACAATGGTGAGATTCTGGGTATGGCGAGCGAGCCCAAGTTTGATCCGTCGGTGTTCATCGGCGGCGTTTCCAACGACGTGTGGACCGAGCTCAACGACGACAAGGGTTCGCATCCGCTGCTCAACCGCGCCATTAGCGGCCAGTATATGTCGGCTTCGACCATCAAGCCGCTCTCGGCTCTGGCCGGTCTTGAGTTTGGAACCTATACCTCAGGCCAGACCACGAACTGCACGGGCTATTGGACGGGCCTGGGCAAGTCATGGGGTAAGTACTGCTGGCTGCATTCCGGTCACGGCACTATGACGCTGCAGTCCGGTATCGCCAACTCGTGCGACCCCGTGTTTTACGATATGGGTAAGGCGTTTTTCTACAACGACCAGCATCCCGAGGGTCTGCAAGAGGTCTTTCGCCGTTGGGGCCTGGGCAAGACCTGCGGCATCGATCTGCCAAGCGAGGGCACCGGTCGCATTCCCGACGCCAAGTGGAAAGAGTCGTACTTTACCGACGCCTCGGCCGAGGACCGCAAGTGGAACGCCGGCGATATGACTAACATCGCTATCGGCCAGGGCGACATTTTGGTGACACCGCTGCAGATGGCCTGCGCTTACATGGGCCTCGCCAACGGCGGCAAGCAGTATGTGCCCCACGTCTTCTTGTCGGCGGTGTCGCGCGATGGCGACGGCGATGCCTATAAGTACAACGGTAAGGGCAAAAAGAAGCGCCTGGAGGCCCACATCAATAGCGATGCCGACCTGGCGCTGGTCCGCAACGGCATGCACGATGTGATTTATTCGGCGTCGACTTCGACCGCCGCGCACTTTAACTCCTTGACCCCCACGGTCTACGGTAAGTCCGGCACGGGCGAGAAGAGCGGCGAGGACGATTACGCGTGGTTTTGCGCCTACGCGCCGGCCGATGAGCCCAAGTACGTGATTGTAACTGTCTTGGAACAGGGCGGTGGTGGCTCCGATACCGCGCTGCACGTCGTGCGCGATGTGCTCGGCGCCATCTATGATGAGCCCGACACATCTTCTGCCACGGGCGATTCCTCGGTTCGATAGGAGGTTGCGATGGATTTTTCGCCGGCGGACCTGTTCCGCTCAACTAAAACTGGTTCTCGCAGCAGCCTGGACCGTGTCAACAAGCAGCTTTCGGCCTCGCGCGGTACGTTTCGCCAGAAGGTGCACATCGGCGTGCTGCTGGCAGCCTTGGCGCTCGTAGCCTATGGCGCCATCATCATTTGGTCGGCCTCGCAGTTTAAGGCCGACGCCTCATTTTCGCGCCACCTGTTGGGCATCGGCATCGGTGCGGTGCTTGCGGTGCTCGTCTGGCGTACCGATCTGCGCGGCATCTCTAACTTCTCGACGGCGCTGCTCGTCATCGACCTCATTGTGATTTTCTCGCCCAAGATTCCGGGTCTGTCCTATACGGGAGGTCTGGGCATGACGGGCTGGATCAAGATTCCCGGTATCGGCCTTACCTTCCAACCGGTCGAGCTTGCCAAGCTCATCACGATCTTCTTTATCGCCACGCTTGGTTCGCAGTACAACGGCCGCATCGATACCGTCCGCGACTACATTAAGCTCTGTGGCATGCTCTCCGTTCCGTTTTTGGCCGTCGTCGCCATGGGCGACCTGGGTTCGGGCCTGGTCGTGTTGGTGTCGGGTGCCGTTGTGATCTGCATGAGCGGTGCGCGCCGCGAATGGGTGCTGTCGACCTTGGCTCTGCTCGTGGGTTTGGTGGCGCTCATCCTGGCGCTCGATTCGGTGCTCGATTCTCTTTTGGGCCATGACGTTTTGATCAAGCAGTACCAGATGAACCGACTGACCGTCTTTATCGACCCCGATAATGCCGATTCGGACGATGCCTACAACTTGCAGCAATCGCTCATCGCGGTTGGATCGGGTGGCTTTTTCGGTAAAGGGCTGGGCCATGCGACGCAGTCTGCCGGTGGCTTTCTGCCCGAGTTCCACACCGACTTCGTCTTTGCCTTTTTGTCCGAGACCTTTGGCTTCTGCGGCTCCTTTTTGCTGCTGTGCCTGTACGTGCTGCTCATGTTCTCGACGATTCGCGTGGCCTTTAAGTGCGAGTCTCTGTTCCTACGCTTGTCATGCGTGGGTATCGTCGGCATGTGGGCATTCCAGACCTTCGAGAACATCGGCATGTGCATCGGCATGATGCCGATTACCGGTATTCCGCTGCCGTTCATTAGCTTCGGTTCGTCCTCGATGATGATCCAGTTGCTGACGGTGGGTATCGTACAATCCATATGGCGGCATCGTTCGGGCGCCGCGTAACCGCTGGAGGGGTTTGCTATGAAGATTCCCGTGGACAAGCTGACCCGCGTCTTTAAGATGGGCGCGACCACCAAGAAGGATTCCGACACGCCGGTTCGCGTGTCCGTCTACCTCGATTCGTCTGCCTCGCGTTTTTTGGTCGAGACGGTGCGCGATGCCTTCGTGCCGCAGACGACGTCGGGCATTGTGCGCGTTGAGCGCCTGGGTGAGGACCGTATCGTCCCCAAGACCGATACCGACGTGGTGCTGGTCCTTTCGTGCGGATCCGACCGTCTGGAGAGCGCTGTACAGGAGCTTGTGATTGCCGGCGCCCCCGTGTGCGTGCTGGCCGAGTCTGCTGTCGAGGTGCCTTTTATCCAGGAGTCCACGCCCATGCTCGGCGCGGTGGCGGCTACCGATAAGACGTATCTGCTCGAGACGCTTGCCCGCTGGATTCTCGATCGCACGGACAAGGAGACGGCCTTTGCGGCGAACTTTGCTTTTATGCGTATTGCGGCCGCTAACCGCATCATCACCTCGTGCGCGCTTACCAATATGGCGACGGGCGCGCTGGTGTTTTTGCCGGGGGCCGATTATCCCGTTATGGCGCTGGCGCAGGTGGGCATGCTCTTTGAGCTCGCGGCCATCTTTGGACGCGGTATTAAGCCCGAGCGCGGTTATGAGGTCGCGGGCGTGCTTGCCGGCGGCTTGGTGCTCCGCGCCGTCACCCGCGCCCTGGTAAAGCAGACGCCGCATATTGGGTTTGCCGTCAAGGCGCTGACCGCCGCCGCGGGAACCTATGGCATGGGCCGTGCGCTCGTGTCGTTGTATGAACGCGACATCGACTACAGCCGTGCCAACGAGGTGGCTGCCGCCACGTTCTCGCGCGTCCGCGACCTGGTGACCACGGTTGCCGGCGCTACTCGTCCCATGGGTCCCTTTGAGGACGCATCTGATCTCGCTGCTTAGGGGTTTCTTTTGCGCGCTGTGTACCAAGACTGTTTTCATTTGATTGAGCCCCTGCTCGCAAAGGTCGAGAAGCCGAGTCGCTATATCGACCATGAGTGGG
>CABSBA010000201.1 GCA_902475825.1 uncultured Collinsella sp.
TTTCGACGGTCCTTTGCACCGAGAAAAACCGCGTCCAAACGCCTTCCGGCGCCGCCACCCTCATGGGTGCCCATTGGCGCGAATCCGCCGCGATCTCATCGTTGACGATTAAAACAAGGTTGGAACCCACGACTTCGTTCCACAGCTCAACGTCTTGCCCGTAAATAAACCGGTCATCGATGCGTGTGAGAAGAATCTTGGGTTGAGCCATCGCCACCCCATTCTGTTTGAGACCCGTAAGAGCAAGACATCACGTCTCCAATATTAGTGCATTTAAAGTGAGAAAAGCCGTCAGAACACTTGCGCGGATTTGCGATGTCCCGTATCATAGACAGCCGTTGACGCCTCAGTTGCGTCATCACATGGCCGCCAGCGTAGCTCAGTTGGTAGAGCACCGCTCTCGTAAAGCGGGGGTCACCGGTTCGAGCCCGGTCGCTGGCTCCATTGCACAAGATAGCCGCCTTCGGGCGGCTTTTTTGTTGCCGATTTCGAGCGCGCATCCGCCAATCCAAGCACAACGCCGTCGGCAACTCCCCTACTCAACAACAAGCCCCGCCAACCGCAATCCCCAAGGAGACCGCGATCAGCGGGGCTCAAACGCGTTCCCCAAGGGAAATCACACTAGCTCACGAGCAGTTCGTTACTCTTCCCAGTAAGCATCTGCAAGCAGCTTAAAGCAGATCTTCTTGACCGGCTGCGCGCCATCGCCCGGGAACTCGAGCGTGGGCATGTGAGGCTCGCCGGCAACGAACAGCGCGAACTTGTCGTCGGCAAGATCGCCGGCAATCGAGGCGTCTGAATCGACCAGGTCGTAGTCGTCCTTCTCGTCAAACTCCTGGACCAGCGTCAGGCTGCCCGTGGCAACCTTAAAGGCCTCGCGACCCTCAATGTCGATCTGCAGGTCGTGATAGCGCTGATGCGTCTCGTAGTGAGCCTCTGCCTCGGGACGCGTCGTGGGAGCCATGACGTTCGCAAAGACCTTGTCGCCCAGAATCGGATGGCTGCCGACCTCGAGCTGCGCCGGGTCGTTCTCCTCGAGCCAGTCGATCAACACGTCGAGGCCCTTGAGCATTCCGCGGTACTCCTCGATATCGCCCAATGCACCGTAAATCATCTAAATCCCCTCTCGGATCGCTTCTTTGGCGGCTACTCGGCAAACGCGTTACCGACGCTGTTGCCACCCACATACGTCTCGACCAGGGTAAGGTCGGGATTGAACACGACAACGTCGGCGTCGCGCCCCGACATAATGCTATCGCACTTGTCGTCGACATGAGCTAGCAATCGATGCCGGGGCCGACGCCCAAGCCCTTACAGCTCGGTCACGACAACGCCGTTGTAGACCTCGTCCCAACGGTCCATGACCAGATGGCCAGTCATGGGATCCATGGCATTGAGCTTGCCGCAGGTGTTGGCGGTACGCAGCACCGTCTCGTCGTCTGCGCCAGCAGCAATGGCATGCGCGAAGCCAGCGATAGTGGAGTCACCAGAGCCCGTGGCGTTAACGGCAGGGATATCGGGCGTCTTTGCGCGGAACGCACGGCCATTGTGGAAGCCAACGGAGCCGGCAGCGCCCATGGACACGACGACCCAGGGGATATCGGAGAAGCGGGCATCAGAGGCGAGCGCGGCGCGGAGCTCGTCCACATCGTCGGTGGTAAAGCTCGTGCCCAGAAGGCCGTTGATCTCGGTCAGGTTAGGCTTGACCAGCTCGGGCTTAATTTCGGACTTAAGGGCTGCCTCGAGCGAAGCACCCGAGGTATCGAGCAGCACCTTGGCTCCGGCGTTCTCGGCAATGCCCGTGATCTTGGCATAGTAGTCTGCCTCGACACCGCGGGGCAGAGAACCCGAAATGGTGACGACGTCGGCCTTGCCCGCAAGCTCAGTAAACTTGGCGGTAAAGGCATCGAGCTCCTCGGGGGCAATTGTCGGGCCACTCTCGAGCAGCTCAGTCTGGTTGCCGGCGTGGAGGATGTTGAGGCAAATGCGAGTCTCGCCCTTGATGGGCACAAAGTCGTTGTTAATACCGTTGGCGTCCATGAGCTCAGCCATGTAGGCGCCCATGTGGCCGCCGAGCAGACCGGTTGCCACAACGTCGTCGCCTAGCTGACCCAGCACACGGGCCACGTTGAGGCCCTTGCCGCCGGCGGTCTTTTCGGGCGTCACGCGGTTCACGTCGTCGATGATCAACTTGTCGAGCTGATAGCGCGTATCGACAGACGGGTTCATCGTAACGGTGAGGATCATTTTTAGCTCCTTATCTCGCAGGCTCCTTGTGCCTCGCGATACGAGTCGACAAAACGGAATTACAGGATCTCAATCGTGAACGAGCGAACGACGGTCTCCTTGGGCTTGGCGACAAGGCAGCCGCGCTTATGCTCAAGCACGTCGTCCTCATCGGAGCAGGTCGAGAGACCGCCCCAAGGCTCAACCGCCACAAAATCGCCCTCGGGCTTGCTCCACACAATGAGATATGGGAAGCCCTCAAAGCTCAGGCGGACGCCCTTGTCCTCGCCCTTTTTGGAAAGCGTGACCTGACGGCTCTCGAGCACGTCAAAGATGGTCTCCGCAAAATCGAAGAGATCGTGCGACAGGGGCAGCGTCTTTCCCACCATGGGGTTCTTGGAGCGGTTTGCCACGTCAATCAATCCAGTCGAGGGAACGGCGGTGCAGAGCTCCGCAGCCTCGTCTTTCTCAAAGCGCAACTCGTAGTCCGTATAGGCCTCGCCCTCGTCGAGCGGGCACCTAAAGCCGGGGTGTCCACCGATAAAGAATGGCATGTCCTCGGTGCCCTCGTTGGTCACCTCATAGGAAACGCGCACGGCAGCGTCCTCGAGCGTATAACGAGCGACAAGCTTAAACGGGTAGGGATAATCGCTCAGCAACGCGGCGTTATCCTCCGAAGCCAGGCACATCGCCAGCTCGTTCGCACTCTGGCTCAGCAGCTTCCACTCCTGTTTGCGTGCAAACCCGTGGCGGGCGAGCTTTACATGATGCCCGGCAAACGTCATGGCGCTGTTGTCGCGCAAGCCTCCGCAAATCGGGAAGCAAATCGGCGCCTGGCCGGACCACACGGCAGGATCGCCCTGCCACAAATACTCGCGACCGTCGGCCTCAATCGAGGTAAACGAGCCGCCGGCCGTAGACACCTTAATAGAAATCGAATCGTTGGAGAGAGCGTATTCCATTGCCCATCCTTTCGAACAACTGCTTTTTTGCTCGTAAGTACCCGTCTCGGCCCTGGCCAAAGGACAAACCCGCACGTTCATCGATGCGTCCGGTATCCCAGCCATACAACGGGGTACCATACAGACATTGACGTCATTACAGCTGAAAGGCCTTCTTATGCGAACCATCATCCTCTACGCCTCGCGCCACCACGGCAATACGAAAAAGCTCGTGGACGCCATCGTTGAGGCGCACCCCGAGATCGATACCCTCGATGTAAAGACGCT
>CABSBA010000202.1 GCA_902475825.1 uncultured Collinsella sp.
AATCAAAGTGCACGCTGAAGCACAAGGGACCCGGCGAGCACCCATACAGCTCATGGCTTATCAAGTTATACGAGTTGTTGGAGATCATTGCGCAAATTAATAGCGCCGACCAGGTGGCAAAGCCCATTCCATTGCTTGGAATAGATAGGGACGATTGTGTCTCGACCGACCCGACCGCCCAAGGCACACGGAGCGCGCCCGACGCATGCGTCTACAGCACCGGCACGATAGATAGCCTTAGCTTTACCGTGTATACGAAGGGATATGACCCGGAAAAGCGGGAACGAGCCTGATGTAGCGGCTTCGAGCGAAGCCGCCGGTCACGGGGTGGCACCGGGGCGCGGACGCCGCGGGCCATTGGGAGCAACCCTCCTCCGCTACCTGCGCGACGTGGCAGCGCCGCTGCGTCGTCCCTGTCGCCGAACATCGTCCTGAAGGCGCGGGCGGGTGTCCATGAACAGCCGCGCCCGCACTAGCCTGGGGGACAGCCGCCCCGCCACCAGCAGTGCGCCGGCACGCCTCGGCACCGCCAGGGTCTCCGCCTCCACGGGCAGGGCAACTTTCTCGATGACCTCGGCAGAGCACACGCCCGACAGGTCAACCCCGTTGTAGACGATTGGCCTCATGCGTTGCCCCTCGCGCGCCCGTAGGTGTTACCGCTACTCTGAAAATGACCAGATGATCACCCAACAATCTTTGGCGAGTGGGGGCTGAACGCATCGTTGCCGTTCTGTTCATCCACCGCCCTGCGCCCCAGGCTTAAGGGTCCTGCCGCGTCATCTTCCACCCGCACGGACAGGACATAGTAGAAGTCGGCACCCTGATTCCCACGATCCCGCACGTAGCCAAGGTCGGCCAGGCGGTCGGCCAGCTCGTCCCTCGAAACCAGCTCATTCGAGGTTATGCGACACGCCACAGGCTCGATCTCGTAGGTGTTCGTCTGGCTTATGGCGTTCCGATAGAAGCGGAACCACGACGTGCGGAAGAGATCCTTATGGTGCGAGTAGACATGCCCGTCCTTAATGGCATAGAAGTAGAAGAGAAAGCGCCCGCCCTTGCGGAGCCTGCCGCTGCTTTCGAGAAAGTGATAGTAGTCATCGGGAGAGTCCCCTCGAATGTAGCCAAT
Source organism: uncultured Collinsella sp. (assembly GCA_902475825.1). GTDB lineage: Bacteria > Actinomycetota > Coriobacteriia > Coriobacteriales > Coriobacteriaceae > Collinsella. The sequence continues at coordinate 1,127 of CABSBA010000202.1, forward strand.
CACGAACGATTCGCCACCATGCCCGTAGGAGTCGCTATCCGTCTTGCCCGCGCTTGGAGGCTCAGCCACAACCATTTCGGTGAAGTAGCTCAGCCGGTTCAGCCGCGTATTGCTTGCCGTGTTCTCGCCGATGACCTTCTCTATGAAATCGCGCAACGCATTCTCTGCCGTCCTGCTGATGCTCGGCTTCATGGCGAAAGCGCCGACACCCGGCAAAATCTCCTCGAAGAGCCGGAATTGGCCCTTCTCGCCCGTTTCGCCCGACCCCGGATAAAGCACGTAGCTGCCAACCGTGCGCCGTATCGCGTCGTTGTACGTGTGCATCTTCAGCAGGTCACCGCGCTTGTAGGTGTTCGTGGTGGAGGCCGCCTTCTCCTCGTTAAGTTCCTCGCGCTCTGCCTCCTCGGTGCCCACATCCTTGCCGACAAGCCCCGTCAAGTCGGTGATGCGGTACTTGGCGTCGAAGTGGACGAATGCAACAGCTCCATCTTGCACTGCGGCTCGCTCGTTTGTATAAGCATCCGGGAATATCGCGAGCGTGTAGTCGGGTCTGAACGGTCTCGAGTACGAACCCTCGTAACGAGTGGCATGAAAGTCACGGGGCGAGAAGGTGCGGTTGTAGTAGAGGTTTACCTTCGCGCCGCACTGCGCAATCTGGAATGACTGGCAGGAGCGTACGCCCTGCTTGAGGGATATTGACAGCCCACCGTCGGGATTCGTCCCGATAAATGGGTGGTCATCGGTGCTTATCGGCTCGCACCCCTCGATCCCCCTTACGATGTCGTACAGCTCAAAGAAGATCCAGTACTCGTAGAGGAGGGCCACATTCTTCGATTCGCCCTCGTAGATGTCATCCTTGCCCTTCCAGTCGAGCTGCAGCGCCATATCGAGCATGGAATATGCGAAGAAGATCTGCGAGTATCCCTCGCGCTTCTGCAACACCTGGTTGTTCTGAGGCATCATCTGCAGGGTGCCGACATCGTCGAAGAAGGCGTCGCTGAGTATCGTATCCAGCATGGCGTGCAGCGCGGCGGCTTCGCGATAACACTCCGTCTGCCGAGTATCGCCCTTCTCGGCATCCAGGACAGTCATCAGAGAGGTGCAGATCCGGTCAATCTCATGCAGGGCAAATTTCACAAACCGATTGGCGGGCGTGTCGAGCAGGTCGTACTTGCGCGTGACGCTGACCATCTGGGGGAGGTAGACGCCTCCCGCATCGCCGCCGCAGTTCAAGCGCGTCCACATCCGGCTGTTCGAGAAGGGGTTCGTATAAAACCTCCGGGACGGCATGCCAGCCCCAACCGACCGCAGCTCGTCCTCGTGATCCAGCGTCCTATCAGGGTTCCTCTTTATCGCCTCGAAGAGGGCTTGGAGGTTCGGTTCGTAGCAGAACTGCCGCAGGAAGACGAACTGCTCAAGCAGCGTCTCGCGATTCTCGTCGGCTTGCTTGTAAACGTTCGACGTGGAGCCCGAGTAGTCAAGGAGCAGCGCAGCGCACCTTGCGGCAAGCTCCTCGGTGAGCTCGATGTAATCGTCTTCATAGCCAATCTTGAGCGGGACGACTTCGAACTGTAGCATCGGCGCATCAGCTTCCTCGCCGAATCGAATCCTCGAACGCCCGAGATAGTTCACGAACTGGAAGGTGACACTATTGCCGTTTCTGTCGCACCTGATATTCTTGCCTTCGTTTTGGAACGAGGCGCGAGGATGCAGGCCACCATCAGGGGTCCGCTCGTATTCGAGCACATAACATGTGGTTTCGTTGATTCGAAGCGTGGGACTCCCGTCAAGACCGTCCTTGACGGCGAAGGCTGGTGTTGAACCAGCGCCATTCTGGGATGCTTCCGGCTTGAGACCGAAACACGTCAGCCCGGTTAGCCCGGTCTGCTGTTCCTCGTCCCAATCGACTCGGTCATGCGCACCGCTCTGGTAGAGCCTGGCTATTGTTCTTCCATCCGCTGCAAAGCGGATTGCGCCGATGCTGCCGTCCATAGGCTAGATGAAGCTCGCATACTGCACGTTATCGAGTTTCGCTGCCATCTGGCTTATCTTAACGGAGCTCAGCTCGCCATCGCATATGTCTTTCAGGCTTTTAAGCAGATTGCCGATCTCACGCTTGTTACCATGGAGCTTCGGCAGCACCTTCTGGCTTACGACTGTATTAGGCGTACCTGTGTAGAGATATCTGAATGTGGTCTTGTTCTCTATTCCGTCTCTTGAAGGAACTCCGTAGAGATATCCGTCAGCTACTTCACCGAAGTACATTCCGCCACCGTAATAAACTGCGCTTGTGCTCTCTACAGGAATGAAACCGGTGAACACG
>CABSBA010000203.1 GCA_902475825.1 uncultured Collinsella sp.
CCGACCCCAGCTAAGATTAAAGGAGCTGATATGTGCGATTGCACAGATCATAAGGACGAGATCCCTGCCTACGACGCGCAGACCATTGAGTCCAAGTGGATGAAGGCCTGGGAGGACTCCAACCTCTTTGCCGTCGACACCGACGACAGCAAGCCTAAAAAGTATGTGCTTGAGATGTTCCCGTATCCGTCGGGCGACCTGCACATGGGCCACGCGCGCAACTATACCATCGGCGATGCCATGGCCCGTCAGGCCCGCATGCGCGGCTTTGACGTGCTGCATCCCATCGGCTTTGACGCCTTTGGCCTGCCTGCCGAGAACGCCGCCATCAAGCACAATACGCAGGCTGCCGCCTGGACGTATAAGAATATGGACCAGGCGCTCGCCACGATGAAGCGCATGGGCTTCTCCTACGATCTGGATCGCATTGTCAAGACCTGCAGCCCCGACTACTACCGCTGGGGTCAGTGGATCTTTGAGAAGCTGTGGGAAAAGGGCCTGGTCTACCGCAAGAAGAACCCGGTCAACTGGTGCCCCACCTGCAAGACCGTTCTTGCCAACGAGCAGGTTACCGAGGGCAAGTGCTGGCGCTGCGGCACCGAGCCCGAGAAGCGCGACCTTGAGCAGTGGTACTACAAGATTACTGAGTACTCCCAGGAGCTGCTCGACGACCTGGAGAAGCTTCCCGGCTGGCCCGAGCGCGTCAAGCAGATGCAGGCCAACTGGATCGGTCGCTCCGAGGGCGCCGAGGTCGACTTTACCCTGTGCGACCAGGATGGCGAGCCCATCGAGGGCGACGAGGGCAAGATCACCGTCTTCACCACGCGTGCCGACACCCTCTTTGGCGTCTCCTTCTTTGTCCTGGCTCCCGAGTACGCTCGTCTGCACGAGCTCGTCGAGGGCACGGAGTACGAGGAAGCCGTCACCAAGATCGTCGAGGACTCTAAGCATATCTCTGCCGTCGAACGTGCCCAAGGCACCCTCGAGAAGCACGGTGCCTTTACCGGCCGCTACGTGGTGAACCCCGTCAACGGCGAGAAGGTCCCCGTGTGGGTTGCCGATTATGTCGTGGCCGACTACGGCACCGGCGCCGTCATGGCCGTTCCCTGCGGCGACCAGCGCGACTTTGAGTTTGCTCGCAAGTACGACCTGCCGATCGTGCCGATCATCCTGGACGATGACGATCGCGCTGCCGTCGAGGCCAGCGGCGAGACCATCGATACCTTCCATGCCGAGACCGTCGACTGGGACTGTGCCCACGCTGCCGAGGGCACGCTCGTCCAGTCCGGCAAGTACACCGGTATGCGCGGCGGCAAGCACTCCGAGGGCGAGGCTGCCATCGTGGCTGACCTCGAGGCCATGGGCTGCGGCCGTCGCAAGGTCGAGTTCCGCCTGCGCGACTGGCTCATCAGCCGTCAGCGCTATTGGGGCAACCCCATCCCTGCCATCCACTGTGAGCACTGCGGCATCGTGCCCGTGCCCGAGGATCAGCTGCCGGTGACGCTGCCCGAGAACTTGGACCTGGGCGCCGGCGAGACCCTCGCCGAGTGCAAGGACTTCTACGAGACCACCTGCCCGGTCTGCGGCCGCCCGGCCAAGCGCGAGACCGATACCATGGACACCTTCACCTGCTCCAGCTGGTATTACCTGCGCTACGCCGACCCGCACAACACCGAGCTGCCCTTCTCCCGCGAGGCGGCCGACCGTTGGATGCCCGTCGATAACTACATCGGCGGCATCGAGCACGCCATTCTGCACCTGCTCTACAGCCGCTTCTTTACCAAGGCGCTTCGCGACCTGGGCCTGTTGAGCGTGGACGAGCCCTTTACCAACCTGCTGTGCCAGGGCATGGTCAAGGACGAGAACGGCGACACCATGTCCAAGTCCAAGGGCAACGTCGTGCCCCCGAGCTCGGTTATCGAGCCCTACGGCGCCGACACTATGCGTCTGGCGATCCTGTTTATCGCACCGCCCGAGAAGGACTTCGACTGGGATCCCAAGGCCGTCGAGGGCGCCAACCGCTTTATCAAGCGCGCCTGGCGTATCGTGTGGCAGCTCGTCCAGTCGGGCGACGCCAGCGTGGCCTTCGACAAGTCCGTGCTCGACGAGACCGCGATGAAGCTCTACCGCGAGCGTCACCGTACCATCGCCAAGTGCACCGAGGACTTCGATCGCGGCCAGTTCAACACCGCGATCTCGGCCGTCATGGAGCTCGTCAACGCGGCGAGCGCCTACCTCAACGCCACCGAGGGTGCTGACCGCGACAAGGCTCTGTGCTACGGCGTGGCCAAGGACATCGTGAGCGTCCTGGCGCCCATCTGCCCGTTCTGGGCCGATGAGCTGTGGCACGAGGCACTCGGCTGTGAGGGCAACGCCTACACCGCCGCCTGGCCCGAGTTTGACCTGGCCGAGTCCATCGAGGACACGGTGCAGATCGTCGTCCAGGTGCTCGGCAAGGTCCGTGGCCGCATCGATGTGGCCCGCGATGCCTCCAACGAGGAAATGCAGGCTGCCGCCGAGGCTGCTGTCGCCAAGTGGACCGAGGGCAAGACGGTCGTCAAGGCCATCTGCGTGCCCGGCAAGCTGGTCAACCTGGTGGTCAAGTAAACGCCACGCGCATAGTTGACGTGTTAAAGACGAGGGGCGATCCGATTGGATCGTCCCTCGTTTTGCGCTGTATGCCCTGCTTGGCTTGTTCCTAGCGCCACCCTCTACGGAATGTGTACCAAGTCCCTAAAGTAGACGTTGCCCGTTTGCTCCTCAAACATCCAGATGTTGAGGTAGATGTCGTTGAGGTCGTTGTTCACGTCAAAGTTTGGGTCGTCGAAGGTGCCTACAAAGGTGAGCATCGCGGTCGTTTCTTCGCCTGCGGCGACGGGCTGGCGCATGCGCGCGTCGCGGACGACGCCGTTGACGTAGGCATAAGCATCGACATCGCCAAACATCATGTCGACATCGGTGTTGTTTGTCACCGCAAAGACCAACACAGCGTCGCCGTAGCCATCCGTGTCCTTGCCCACGCAGGTAACATGGACGTTCTCGTCTGCCTCTAGGTCGATAGGGAACTGTTCTTGGGGGTCGGGACCTAAGCCCTGGGGGTCGACTATATCTTCGTCTATTTTGTCGAAACGCTCCGATGGCGTCGTTTTCTCGATGGCTTTGGTGCTGCCGAGGTCCGGCTCGCATGGTCCGGTTTTACCATCGATGTTGCTGCAGCCCGCCAGGGCGAACGAGCAGGCTGCAATGGCGAGCGCGATCGTGGAGAGGGTGCTTAGGCGTTTCATGGTGTCTCCTTGCCGTAGAGGATCTGGAAGGTTGTGCGGTCTATGCGTGCGGCAGGCTTTCTCGTTACAGAATGCCTCTCAGCTCTAGTCTGGCCTATGTGCGCCTGGGGATGGAATGCCCATAGGGCCCGATTCGGTCGTTGCGCTGGGACGCATGGCCCGTTT
>CABSBA010000204.1 GCA_902475825.1 uncultured Collinsella sp.
CGTTCCGAACAAATCAAGCGATATGCGTGTCGACGGGACAGCGTCCGGCAGATCTGAACTCCCCCACTCGGATCTTAAGGGGTGCAAATGCAAAGGTGGTATGAGGTGTGGTTGGCTGCCAATCGCGAAGATTGCAGCTCGAATCGGAGATAAGTGCCCAGCTCATAGAGGGTCCTTTCTAGATGTTTCTCATTTATTATAGCCATCTTGCTTACCTTTGAAACGTGCATCTAGTATTGAAAACTAGTTCATCCGGCGGCTTCCACAACGATGACCGTAAGGGCGGATATCGCAAGGGCAATGGCAAATAAATGAACCTCGCAGCCCAAAGGTCACGAGGTTCACATTCGTTTGCTATACAGAGTGACTTAGTAGCGCACGAAAATGTAGTTGTTGTTCATGCCGGCTGCGACGGAGCTGATGATGACGCCCGTCTTGTAGTCGGAAGCATGGATCATCTGACCATTACCGATATAGATGCCAGTATGGTAGGAGTTAACCACGACATCGCCGGGTTGCGGGTCGGACACGCGGGTCCATCCCATGAAGGTGCCCGTGGTTCCCAGGCGGCAATAACGGCCGGTGAGGCAGTAGCTTACAAAGCCGGAGCAGTCAAAGCTGTCCGGTCCAATACCGCCCCAGGAATAAGCGCAACCAAGCTTGCTGTAGGCGCGCGAAACAACGGAGCCGCCGTCAACAGACTGGCTCGGTGCGGAAGGCGTCGGAGCCGGAGCGGGCGTCGAGGGCTGCGGCGTAGGAGCCGGAGTGGGCGTCGAAGGCTGCGGCGTGGGAGCAGGAGCGGGCGCGGGGGTGTTCTCGGTCGTACCGGCGGTGTCGTTGCGCACCGTGGCCTTTTCGGCGGTGCTGGCGTTGATACCGGCCTGCAGCGCGGCGTTGGCCTCGGCCTCGGCAGCAAGCTCGGCCTGCAGCTGTGAATCCAGGGAGTTCACGACACTCTGGGCCTCAGCCTGCTGGGCATTGAGCTCGTCGACCTTCTTCTGCGTCGCGGCGACGTTCTTTTCCTGCTCGGCCTGCTTATCGGTGAGCTGCTGCTTAAGGTCCTTGACATCCTGAATGGTCTGGGCCTGCTTGTCGGAAACCTTGCCGTAATAGAACAGACGGTTGAGCATGTCGCCCAGATCGTCGACGCCCGTCAGAACCTGAAGGAGACTCAGACCGCCGGTCTTGTACTCACCGGCAACGTAGCTCGAAAGCTTTGCCTGGCCCTCGGCAATCTCTTGCTGCTTTTGCGTGATCTCGCCTGCAGTCTGATCAAGCTCCTGCGTCTGTGCGGAGAGTTCTTCATGAATTTGCTGGGTTTGGGTGCCAATCTGCTCGAGCTTGGTACGGGCAGCGGCAAGGTCGGATGCGGTATCGGCGTAGGCCGGAGCCGTGAGGCCCAGGCCCAAAACACAAGCGAGGGTTGCCGTAGCAGCGCAGCGTGCCATGTTTTTGTGCGTATTTGCTGTGCGCATGGAGCTTCCTTTCCGGTATCTAAGGGTAGCGGCTAGTCCACCGTTACCAGGCTAAAGAGCTCGACGTCCTCGTTGGAAGGCGTGAGCTTCTTGCGCGGGTTGAGAAACGCAAGCTCGAGGATACAACCGTAACCCACAAGCTTTGCGCCCATATCTCGCACCAGTTTACCTGTTGCCTCGACGGTTCCGCCCGTCGCGACCAAGTCGTCCAGAATCAACACGGTATCTTTAGAGGTAATGGCATCGGCGTGAATCTCGATAGAGTCGGTGCCGTATTCGAGCTCGTAGCTCTCGCTCACCGTCTTGCGAGGCAGCTTACCCGGCTTGCGTGCGGGCACAAAGCCAGCGCCCAGGGCGACGGCCACGGGCACGCCGACCATAAAGCCGCGAGCCTCGGGACCCACGACCTTGGTGATGCCCATGCCGGCAAAATGCTCGGCCAGGGCATCTACCATGGCCTTTAGCGCTTCGGGATTACCAAAGAGCGGCGTGATGTCCTTAAAGACGACTCCGGGCTCGGGATAGTCGGGGATGTCGACGATATGAGATTCGAAGTCGTACATGGCATGACCTTTCAGGGGAGGCTGGTTTGTAGCAGCGTCTATTTGGCCGCGCTGGCGGTGCCGGCGCGTGAGGGGGCGACAACCTTGAGCGGCTGCACGAGGGATTCCTCACGCACGGGGACCGCGGAGGTAGATGTCTCTTCGCTTTTGGCCTTGGTTGACTCGGAGCGTGCGATCTCCTCGTCGAGGGCATCGATATCGGCATCCTCCACCACGGCGTTGAGTGACTCGAATACACGGTTCTTGAGCAGAGCGGTATGGACGCCCTCGGTGAGGTCATGCAGCTTCTTAAATGCACGCTCGAGCTTGGCATCGCGCTCGTCGTCGGAAGTATCCATACCGAGCATGCTTACGAGCACCTGCTCAAACATCGAGGACTCGCGGTTTGCGGACGATACGTACTGGCGCAGGTTGCGCGGCTCGATATGGAAGCGCGAAAGCTCGGAGCAATAGCGGATGATCGGGAAATCGCGGCCATCGACAAGCTCGCGATTCTGCGGGCTCTTGATGATGCGAATGAGGTCGTTTTCGGCCAGGGAGCGGATAAACGAGATCTCGACACCGAGCATATCGGGGATGGTCTCGATAGGATGCAGTTTTTGCTTAGTCTCCTTGGGTTCCGTCTTGAGCGGAACATCGGACAACAGGCCCACCTCGTAGGCGAGCGTAGACAGGTCCGTGGCGTTTTCCAGGCGTTGCTTGATCACGTTGAGCGGCATGTAGCGAGTCTTCTGGAGGTGCAGAATGACCTCCAGGCGGTCAACGTCCTCCTTGGAGTACTGACGATAGCCCTTAGGCGTGCGATGAGGGGTGATGAGCCCCTCATCTTCGAGAAATCTAATTTTTGAGTTCGAAAGATCGGGGTATGCGCCTCGAAGTAGATTGACGACCTGGCCGATACTCAGATAATTGCGTTCGGCCATGCCCTACTCACCGGTTTCGATGCGCTCCGGCGTGCTCTCGTGGTAGATGAGCGTAAACGTACCGATCTGGACGGAAGAGCCATCGTGCAGCGGTGCGCCGTTGACAATGGCGCCATCAACCCACGTACCGTTGAGCGAGCCCAGGTCTTCGATGCGGGCACCCAGACCCTCGCGAATAATGCGCGCATGGCTACGCGACACGGTCATGTCGTTGAGGAAGATGCCGTTAGCGGGATCGCGGCCGATGGTGGTCACATTATCCTCGAGCTCAAAGGCTGCACCGGTTTGAGGGCCTTTGACGATAGATAAGACGGGCGCGGTGATGTGCACGTTGGCCATGAGGTCGGGAACGGTGACATCGCTCGAAGGAACGCGGAAAACGCAGGTGGCGTCTGAGGCCTTATCGTTCTGAGGCATATTGTTAACCATGTTGTCCATGACAACCCCTAACTTAACGCGGACATGCCGCAAAGAATGAAC
>CABSBA010000205.1 GCA_902475825.1 uncultured Collinsella sp.
CGCGGCAGTCGATACGGCAAAGTCGACCGTCCAGCAGAAGCAGGTCGCCTTTGACAAAAAGGAGGTTATGTGATGGTAAGTATTGTTCTTGCTAGCCACGGGGACTTGGCAGCTGGAATCAAGCAGACGGGCTCGATGGTCTTTGGCGATCAGCCGTCTGTTGCCGTGGTCTCGCTCGAGCCGAGCATGGGCCCCGACGACTTCCGTGCCAAGGTCGAGGAAGCAGTCGCTTCCTTCGAGGACCAGGAGCAGGTGCTCTTCCTCGTTGATCTGTGGGGCGGCACGCCGTTCAACCAGATCAGCGGGCTCATCGAGGGCCACGATTCCTGGGCTATCGTCACCGGTGTCAACCTGCCTATGCTCATCGAGGCATATTCGCAGCGCTTTGATGCAAAGAACACTGCACATGCGATCGCAAAACATCTCGTGACTGAGGCTAAGGCTGGCGTGCGCGTCAAGCCCGAGTCTCTGGAGCCCGAGGAGAAGAAGCCGGCTACGGCCGCCGCTGCTCCTGCAGGCGCCATCCCTCCGGGAACGGTCATCGGCGACGGGCACATCAAGATTGCCCACGTCCGTATCGACACCCGTCTGCTGCATGGTCAGGTGGCCACCACGTGGACCAAGCAGATCAACCCCAACCGCATCATCGTGGTTTCCGACGGCGTTGCTCACGACGAGCTCCGCAAGACCATGATCGAGCAGGCTGCCCCTCCGGGAGTCCATGCCAACGTCGTGCCTATCAAGAAGATGGCCGAGGTCGTCAAGGACACGCGTTTTGGTGACACCAAGGCCATGCTGCTCTTCGAGAACCCGCAGGATCTGCTCAAGGCCATCGAGGCCGGCGTCGACATCAAGGAAGTCAACATCGGTTCCATGGCTCACTCCAAGGGCAAGGTCGTCGTCACCAACGCCGTCGCTATGGGCGATGACGACGTTAAGACCCTCGAGGCCCTCAAGGCCAAGGGCGTCAAGTTCGAGGTCCGCAAGGTTCCTTCGGATGCCTCCGAGGATCTCGACGCCATGTTGAAGAAAGCTAAGGCCGAACTGGCCGCTCAAGCATAGTAAAGGAGGGTCCGATACATGTCTGCAATCACTATTCTGCTTGTTGCGATTGTCGCGTTGCTTGCCGGTATGGAAGGCATTCTGGATGAGTTCCAGTTCCATCAGCCGCTCGTGGCATGCACGCTTATCGGTCTCGTAACCGGTCACCTTCAGGAGGGCATCCTCCTGGGCGGTTCGCTCCAGATGATGGCCCTTGGCTGGGCTAACGTCGGCGCCGCCGTCGCGCCTGACGCCGCTCTGGCCTCGGTCGCTTCTTCGATCATCATGGTGCTCGCCCTCAACGGCGGCGCCACTGATTCGGCCAAGGCCGTTACCGCGGCCATCGCCGTCGCCGTCCCGCTGTCGGTCGCTGGTCTGTTCCTGACCATGATCTGCCGTACCATTGCTACCGCTATCGCTCACGCCATGGACGGTTGCGCCGAGAAGGGCGACTTCTCCGGCATCGAGCGCTGGCAGTACGCTGCCATCCTCATGCAGGGCCTTCGTATCGCCATCCCGGCAGTACTTCTGTGCGTTATCCCGGCCGAGGCTGTTACCAACGCGCTTAACGCTATGCCCGACTGGCTGTCCGGCGGCATGGCCGTCGGCGGCGGCATGGTCGCTTCCGTCGGTTACGCCATGGTCATCAACATGATGGCCACCAAGGAGACCTGGCCGTTCTTCATCCTCGGCTTTGTCCTTGCTGCCATCCCTCAGCTCACGCTGATCGCCCTTGGCCTCATCGGCATCTCCCTTGCCCTCATCTACCTTGGCCTTAAGGATCTGGCCAAGCAGGGTGGCGGCACGGGCGGTGGCTCCGGCGACCCGCTCGGCGACATTCTGAACGATTACGAGTAGGAGGGGAGTGATACATATGGCAGAGAACAAGATTCAGCTCACCAAGGCTGACCGCAAGAAGGTTTGCTTCCGTCATCAGTTCCTTCAGGGCTCGTGGAACTACGAGCGTATGCAGAACGGCGGCTGGTGCTTCGCAATGATCCCTGCGATCAAGAAGCTCTACACCAGCAAGGATGACCAGATTGCCGCTCTTAAGCGCCACCTGGAGTTCTATAACACCCACCCCTATGTTTCCGCCCCCGTCATTGGCGTTACCCTCGCCCTCGAGGAGGAGCGCGCCAACGGTGCTCCGATCGATGACGTCGCCATCCAGGGCGTCAAGGTCGGTATGATGGGCCCGCTCGCCGGCGTCGGTGACCCCGTCTTCTGGTTCACCCTTCGCCCGATTCTGGGCGCTCTGGGCGCTTCCCTGGCCATGTCCGGCAGCATCGTCGGTCCGCTGCTGTTCTTCTTCGCGTGGAACATCATCCGTTACGCTTTCCTGTGGTACACGCAGGAGTTTGGCTACAAGGTCGGCTCCTCCATCGCCAAGGACCTCTCCGGTGGTCTGATGGGCAAGGTCACCGAGGGCGCTTCCATCCTGGGTATGTTCATCATCGGTGCCCTGGTCGAGCGCTGGGTGTCCATTTCCTTCACCCCGATCGTCTCCACGGTCAAGCAGTCTGCTGGCGCCTTTATCGACTGGGCTAGCCTGCCCTCCGGTTCCGAGGGTATCAAGGAAGCGCTGACGATGTACAACTCCGTCGGTGCTACAGCCCTTGATCAGATGAAGGTCACCACGCTTCAGGCCAACCTCGATCAGCTCATCCCCGGCCTTGCCGCCGTGTGCCTGACCCTGCTGGTCTGCAAGCTCCTCAAGAAGAAGGTCAGCCCGATCGTCATCATCCTGGCTCTCTTCGCCGTCGGCATCATCGGTCGCTTCTGCGGCTTCATGTAAGCACGCTTCGGCTTAAGACCGAGAGTTGCTAGGTAAGGGCTTTTGAGCCATTGAAACGGACCGCACCCGGTGGGTACACTGGATGCGGTCCGATTGTTTTTATTGGAGGGCGAGGCGCGTATGGCGCAATCTCAGAACAGCACGGTCGATCTGGCAACGCCGGCAACCTGCCTGATGGGGCTTACCAGCCACGGTAACGTGATGGTGGGCAATAAGGCGTTTGAGTACTATAACGAGCGCAATCCCGAGGATTATATTCAAATCCCGTGGGACGAGGTCGACTATATTGCCGCCGAGGTTTTGCGCGGCACCAAGAAGATCACGCGTTTTGCCATCTTCACCAAGGACAACGGTCACTTTACGTTTTCGACGCGTGACGACAAAGAGACGCTTCGCGCGGTCCGCAAGTACATCGACGAGAATAAGCTCGTGCGTTCGCCCGACTTTATCGATGTGACGGCCAAGGGCGCCAAGAGCATCCCCTCCGTCATCAAAAACCTCTTCCACAAAGGCAACTAGCTCCTCATAAGTTGCGGTGAAATAGTTCCCGCTTAGCCCTCCGGGGGCTTCATTCAGGAACTAT
>CABSBA010000206.1 GCA_902475825.1 uncultured Collinsella sp.
TAATCGGGTTTCGCCTCACAGCCCCCTTGTCCCAAGCACCCTCGCTCGGGCAAGACGAGCTTACCCGTCGCAAGTGCGACTTGGATATGCGGGGGCTAACCGTTCGGCTCCACACCTTGTCATAATCAGGCTCAGACCAGCAACAAGGCTCATGACCGGCGGTTCACTCACGCCGAGCGAACTCGCTGATCGCGCCTGGGTCTCGAACGCCCGCATCGCCAATATCCTACGCGCTCTCGAAGCCAAAGGCTGGGTCGAGCGCGAGCACTCAAAGACCGACCGTCGTCGCGTACACGTCATAGTGACCGACAAGGGATTCCAGGATCTCGAAATCAAACGCCGGGAATTCGAGGACCGCACTGCGGCTTTCCTCGAACAGCTCGGCGAAACAGATACCCAAGAGATGGTGCGTCTTCTAAGGCGTGCCAACGAAATTATCGACCGCAATCAAGAAAGGAGAGATGCCGAGTGAGGATTCTCAAGCTCTTTAAAAAACATGTCCTGGCACTGTTCGCTGCTATCGTACTTATCGTAATCAGTTGCAACGCCGATCTGGCACTGCCTACCTACATGAGCGACATCGTCGACGTGGGCGTGCAGCAAGGCGGCATCGCCTCGCCCGTACCCGACACCATTCGCGCCGAATCGCTCGATGACCTTGAGCTCTTTATGAGCGCCAAGGACGCCAAGACGGTAGAAGCTGCGTTTGGCAAGGCAGACAAAAACGGGATTCGCACGTACAAGGGAACCGAGGATGAGCGCGCCGACGGCAGCAAGCTCGCCGATATCATGAGTCTGCCCGAGACCGTCGTCCTTTCGCTCAACCAGGGCATCGACGCCAACTCCATGGGTGACATGATGGGCTCGTCCAGCGAGAAAGACAACAACGCTGCCCAGGCCATGCCCACCCCCGAGCAGATGGCAGCCATGACGCCCGAGCAGCTCGCCGAGATGCAGCAGAAGGCCGCAGCGGCGCAGAACATGCAAAAGCAGATTGATGCCGACGGCGGTAAGATCACCATGAAGAGCCTGCGTCTAGGCGTTGAAGGCGGTCTAATCGACCAAAGCAAGCTCGTCGAGGGTGCCAACCAAATGGCGGACAAAATGGGCACCATGTCGGGGTCCATCGTCACCCAGCGCGCCGTGACCTACGTGCAAGAAGAGTACAAGGCGCAGGGCATCGACCCCGCCGACGTGCAGAACGCCTACCTGGGCCGCATGGCGACTACGATGTTTGGGCTGTGCCTGGTGTCGCTGGTCGCCACCATCCTGACCGGCGCCGTGGCTTCACGCACCGCCTGCTCCATCGCCCGCGACCTGCGCCGCGAGACCTTCAACAAGGTTATGCACTTCTCGCCGGCCGAGGTGGGCAAGTTTAGCCAGGCCTCGCTCATCACCCGCTGCACCAACGACATTCAGCAGATCCAGATGGCCGCAACCCTGTTTATCCGCATGTGTCTGATGGCCCCCGTCATGGGCATCGTCGCCGTCATGCGCGTCCTGGCCAACCACACCGGTCTGGAGTGGACCATCGCCGTGGCCATCATCGCGGTCTCGGCCGTCGTCGGCGTGCTTATGGGCCTCACCATGCCCAAGTTCAAAAAGATGCAGAGCTTTGTGGATCGCGTGAACCTTACCGCCCGCGAGCTGCTCGACGGCCTTATGCCCATCCGCTCGTTCAACCGCGAGGAGCATGAGCTCGAGCGTTTTGACAAGGCTTCGCTCGACCTGATGACCACGCAGCTCTACACCAACCGCGCTATGAGTTTTATGATGCCGCTTATGATGCTCGTCATGAACTGCATCACCGTGCTTATCGTCTGGTTTGGCGCGCAGGGCGTGTCCGACGGCGTGATGCAGGTCGGCAACATGATGGCGTTTATCTCCTACACCATGCAGATCGTCATGGCGTTTATGATCCTCACCATGGTTTCGGTTATCCTGCCCCGCGCCGAGGTCGCAGCCGAGCGCGTGGAAGAGGTCATCACCTGCCCCACGAGCATCAACGACCCCGCCTCGCCCAAACTGCCCGCTGCCAGCGCGCCGCGCGGCGAGCTCACCTTCCGTGACGTGAGCTTCCAGTATCCCGATGCCCGCGCCGACGTCATTAGCGGTGTGAACTTCACCACGCATGCCGGTCAGATGCTCGGCATCATTGGTTCCACGGGCTCGGGCAAGTCCACGCTTGTACAGTTGATTCCGCGCCTGTACGACGTCACGGGCGGCAGCATTTCGCTCGACGGCATCGACGTGCGTGACATGACTCTCTCCGAGCTGCGTCGCCGCATTGGTTACATCCCGCAGCAGGGGCGCCTGTTCTCGGGCACTGTCGAGAGCAACCTCAAGTTTGCCGGCGACATGGTGAGCGATGATGACATGCACCAGGCCGCGTGCATCGCACAGGCCGAGGACTTTATCGCCGAGCGCGAGGGCGGTTACGACTCCCCCATCAGCCAGGGCGGCTCCAATGTTTCGGGCGGTCAGCGTCAGCGCCTGGCCATCGCCCGCGCGTTGGCCAAAAAGCCCGAGGTCGTGGTATTCGATGACTCGTTTAGCGCCCTCGACTACAAGACCGACGCTCGCCTGCGCGAAGAGCTTGCCAAAAACGTTACCGACGCCGCACTCGTGGTCGTGGCCCAGCGCATCGCGACTATCATGCACGCCGACCAGATCATCGTGCTCGACGACGGCCACGTAGTGGGCACCGGCACGCACGAGGAGCTGCTGCATAGCTGCCCGGCGTACCTGGAGATTGCACAGTCGCAGCTTTCCGCCGAGGAGCTGGGGCTTACCCAAGAAGAAATTGCAGCCGTCATGGAAGGAGGCGAGCGCTAATGGCAGACGAGACCAAGACTCAGATTCCCAAGCCCACCCGCCAGCGTGGTCCCATGGGCCGCATGGGCGGCATGCGCCGTGGCGAAAAGGCCAAGGACTTTAAGGGCACCATGAGGCAGCTGCTCGGCTATATCGGCCAGCACAAGATTGCCGTGTTTGCCGCCGTCGCCTTTGCCGTGTGCTCGGTCATCTTTAACATTGTGGGACCCAAGGTGCTCGGCCAGGTTACCACCAAACTGTTCGAGGGCTTGGTTGCCAAGGTCAACGGCACCGGAGATGTCGACTTTGCCTGGATTGCCAAGACGCTCGGCTTTTTGCTCTGTCTGTATCTGGCGAGCTCTGTCTGCAGCCTCATCCAAGGCTGGCTCATGACCGGCGTCACGCAAAAGATCTGCTATCGCATGCGCAAGGAGATCGCCGCCAAGATCGCCGTCGTTCCGATGAGCTACTTTAACGGACACAGCAAGGGCGACGTGCTCAGTCGCATCACCAACGACGTCGATACGCTGGGCCAGTCGCTCAACCAGAGCGTGACGCAGCTCATCACGTCGGTCACGCAGATTATCGGCGTGCTCGTCATGATG
>CABSBA010000207.1 GCA_902475825.1 uncultured Collinsella sp.
ACTGACGAAACTGTTGATTACTCCTAAAAGTGCAGGTCAGCCCTAAAAAGAGAATCGACAGGAACCTGTGTGCAACCGGGTATGTTTTCCACGTTCAAAACTTGCGCAAAACTTTTCATCACCGCGGCTCGAGTTTTTGACACCTTATAACCGCCGTTTCAACAAGTTTTCAACAGGTGTGTCCATTTACCTACGAGCGCAGTGTAATTTTATCGCGCAGCGACTTGAGGTCTTCGGTAACAGTCCGGTCTTCCTGAATCATCTTCTGAACCTTTTTATAGCTCGTGCTGACGGTCGAGTGGTTGCGGTTGCCAAACTCGGCGCCCACGGCCGTCGTCGTCATCTCGCACATCTCGATCGCCAGGTAGATAGCGATATGGCGCGCCTTGGCGATATTGGCGTTGCGGCGAGGCCCGATGAGTTCCTCGTGCGTCACACCGTATTGCTCCTCGATGACGGACTGGACCGTCTGTACATTGATCTTCTTGGCCGATGTGTCGAAGTACTGGTTGGCGATGGCGTCGATGTCGTCAAAGGTGAGCTCCCCGCCCTCGCGCTCGCGATCGCCCGCTTCGCCGGCACAACGCTCGCAAAAGCTCTCGAGCTCGCGAATGTTGGTGCCCGAGACCTCGGCCATGTGTTTAAAGTGCGCGTCGGTCAGATGTCCGCCGCCGCCCCCGTAGGCCGCCAGCAGCGAGTCGTTGCCTGCCTCGGGTGCGGTGGCGATCGTGTTCTCGTAATAGCGCTGCAAAATCTTGTACTTCATCTCGTAGCTGGGCTCCGCCACCAGACACAGCAGGCCGGCATTAAAGCGGCTGGTCAGGCGCTCGTCCATATTAAGGTCCTTGGGAGCGCGGTCGGCGGCGATCACGACCTTCTTGTTGTTGCGGATAAATTCGTCCATCAACTGGAAGAAGTAATCCACGCTCGCGCGTTTGCCAATGATGTTCTGGATGTCATCGATGATAAGCACGTCGACGCCGTGGTACGCCTGCATAATGGGGGCGTTGCTCTTCTTTTGGCGGTCGAATTCCGTCATCAAGTCGTCCAGATATGCCTGCGAGTTGGCGTACTTCACCTTGATCTCGGGTGATTTCTCTGCCAGCTCGTTTTTGATGGCGAGCAGCAGGTGCGTCTTGCCCAGGCCCGATTTGCCGTAGATGAACAGCGACGTGCAGGTGCCGGGCGTGTCTGCAAGCATGGCGAATTTGAGCGCCGATCGGTAAGCAAGACTGTTCTCCGGTCCGAAGACGAAGTTTTCAAACGTGAATTTCGAATTCGCTGCGAGGGGTGCCCCGTCTGCGTTTTTCTCGACTGCTGCCGGGGCCGCCGCCGAAGGTGCTGCCGGCGCTGCGGACGAACTCGCGCTTTTCGCCGGTGGCCTGCCATTCATTTGGGTCATCATGCGGCGGAAATCGTCGGCGGACAGCGTGTTTTTGATTGCAATGCCCGAGTCCTCGCCGGGTGTCGCCTCGTGTGCGACGGGCATATGCGTGGCGGTCGGGATGGGCGAGTGGGCTGGCTCTACCGCCGGTGCGACCGAAGCGGCCGCCTGCGGTGCCATGGTTTCACGGGAAACATCGTCGCGTCGAGGCTCGGGCGCCGGCGTTGCCGCTGCGCCGGCGGTCGCTACCGGGTGAGTGACCGGGGCCGTATTTGCCGAGGCGCCTTGCGGTGCCACGATATTGAGCGCGATCGGCGCAAAGGCGATATCTTCCAGATAGGCCTCGATGGTCGGCTGATGCTTTTTGAGCTGAGCGATGGCAAAGCGTGAAGGGGCCTCAATCGTCAGAGTGTCCTCGGTTAAACTCACAGGGCGCGATTGTCCCAGCATATTGATGAGGCGTGCATCTTGGCCGTCGCGCTGACAAAAGGCGATGGCATCCCCCAGGATGATGCTTGCTTCCTCGTCCACTGTTTCTCCCGTTCCTTAACTTTGGGCTCGCACGCGAGCGCTGCCTATTTCGGTCAGGTGATATTTCTGGCCATGTTTGATGACCAAGCCGGCCTGTGCCAAGTCGTTGAGCGTTCGCGACCACGTGGGCGCCGAGTTTCCAAACGCTCGTGCCAGGTCGGTTGCGCCGCACTCCTGGTTTTGAGCCAGATAGCCCAGTGCCGCTTCGCCGCGCTCGCTCACAAATACGTTTTGCTGCGGCTGTGCATATTGATTCGCCGCATTAGGATACATCATTTGAGCTGCTGGTTGTTGAGAACTCTGCATGGGCAGCGGCTGCTGTTGAAAACTTTGAGGCCACTGTTGGTAAGGCTGCGGGGGCATCTGCTGGGCCCATGGGTTGTGCTGCGCCTGGGGCATCTGTTGGTACGGCTGCTGGTATCCCAGCGGGTATTGCTGGGGGTATGCCTGCGCATATCCCGTTTGCGGTGCGTATTGAGCCGGATACCCTTGCGGGTTCGGTTGATAGGACATCTGCTGTGCGGCCGATGCGCCCGCCATCTGCTGCAAGGTTCCCGCGTCCTGGCCCATCGCTGGCTTTGCATCGGGTATGTTTTGGGGAATCGCGCCCGAGGGTGCCTGGAGCTCTTGCATGGGGGCCATGCCAGGCTGCTGCATGGGGGCCATTTGCTGTTGCACCTGTTGCATCGCTGCGGGTTGCTGCGTGAAGGCGCCCGGCATGGGATATGCCTGCTGCTCTGTTTCGGGCCGCACGGCTGCCCCGCGCCCGCCAGCACGTTCGATTTCCTGCACGCGCTTGGGGTCCAGACTTACCGTCACGACGGTGCCGTTGCCCATGTTGTCCTCGATGGAGACGGCGCCGCCGGCGTTTTCCAAGTACTCCTGTACCATGGGAAACCCGGCGCCGGTGCCGCGGATATACCGTTTCATCTTGCTGTTTGCGCTGGTTACGCCAAAGTCGAAGGCACGCTCTTTGTCGTCGATGCCCGGACCCTGATCGGCAAAGCGGATGGTATCGCCACCGTCGAGAATTGAGATGATGGGCTCTGCGAAATGCGCGTGGATAAAGTTTTCGACAATCTCGCGGATAACCATCAGCGAGATGCGTCCTCCCTGCTCTTTCATGCACTGGTAGACGGTGTTGGTTGTCTCTTCCAAGTAGGTACGGACGTCTTGCGGTTCGATGACGATGACACGTGGTGTCGACAGCATGTCGTCGTAGACCGCGATGCGCGCTGCATACATGGCCCTTGGTGCTTGTGCGGCGACCTGCTCGCTCTCGTTGCGTTCTTCGCGCACGCCGGTGATGTGCTCGTTGTCGGGTGCCGGATCACCGGAATCGACCATGGTGTAGAAGTCGTCAGACATGCCGCTCGCAATCTTTCAAAAGGTTTTGAACAAATAGTAGCTCACCACGCAATGTTTCTCATCTTTCGACAAGTTTTCAAAACCTGTTGAAAACTTTGGAAAACGGACG
>CABSBA010000208.1 GCA_902475825.1 uncultured Collinsella sp.
TCCGGTGCGTGGCGCACGACGGAGTCGTCGGTCAAGACCAGGCCCTCGATTTTATCCATGCGATAGGTACGCTGCTCGTCGACCGCGACATCCCAGGCAATCAGATACGTTTGGTCGCCGTTTGTTGTGATGCGCAAGGGGTCGACCAAACGCTCGCGCGCTTGCGTGTCATCCATCGAGCGATACGAGATGCGGCAGCGAACGCCGTCCCGAATGGCGCAGCTCAGCTGCTGCCAGTGCGATCCGTGGGCGACGGTGTCAAAGACGCGCTGGTTGTAACCGAGCTCTTTGGGAAGAAGGGCGCGCCGTATTCGAGCCGCCGCTTGGGGTTCGATCCCCAATGATTCAAGTTCATGGTTGAGCACAGCGCCTTCGGCGGCACTCAGACGCAGCGGTAGCACACGCCCTGCGTCACCGGTGAGGACCACGCACTCGCCGCGGCGTTCGCAGATAATGCGTGCGCCCGATTCTCGGTCCGCAAGCGTCGAGACGATCTCGAGAATCTCGTCGAGCGATGCCCCCGTGATATCAAAGCGGCTGCAAAGCTCGTCTCGTGTCATGCCATTCTCGCCGGCGGCGTAGAGGGCCTCCATGATGTCGATGGCGCGCGAGAGTCTTTGCTCGCTGGTGAGTTTACGCACGGGCATGCTCGTGCACCGTCCTTTCGATGAGGTGATTCCACGCCTGCTTGAGAGCATCGGGGGCGACGGGCCTCATGCCATCCATGGCATGGGCCATGCAAAACGAGGCTGCGGCTTCAAAGTCGCGCACGTCAACGGTCCAGGTCCACTCTGCTTCGGTGTGCGTGAGTTCGCCTCGTCCGCGTGTGAGACCGCTGATCATATCGGCCTGCGCTTCACGCGCGAACGAGAACGTAGCCGCAACGGGTGGGCGGTCGGCAAAATCAAACTCAAAGAATAAGTAATCGTTGAGGTTGAAATCCGCGGGGATGGCGTAGGTCTTCGAAGGTCTCCAGGCGCGAACGATACGGTCGCAGCGGAATGTCCTGATGTCGTCGGTGGCATTGTCGAGGCCGCAGAAGTATGCCGTACCCTCGCGTTCGAACATGCCGTAGACGCAAACGGTCCGCTCGCGTTGCTCGCCGCGTCCGTTTTGGTACAAAAAGCGCAGCGCGCAACGCTCGGCAAAGGCACTCCATACCGCATCGACGGCGGGAGAGCGGCGGATCGGTGCCTCTCCTGTCGTCGACATGCCGGTGAGGTAGGCAATCTTGGAGCGAATGTCGGCAAGCGGCGCGGCAAAGGTGGATGAGCCTGCCGCGAGTGTCTGGTCGATGGCATTGAGCAGGATGTCGGCATCGTCTGCGGTGATGAGACCGCCCGCGGCAAACGTGTGCTCGCGGTCGATCGTCCACGCGCTCTCCTCGGTTTCCTGCGCTCCGGCAGCACGAACCTCCCTGATAACGATGCCGCGTTCGAGCAGCTTGTCGCGATCGCGGCGGAACTTGCGCTTGTCTGAGTCGATATTGCCCGAGCCGTATCCCAAATCGGAATCCAGGACGATTTGCTCGGTCGTCAGCGGTTCGGGAGAACTGTTGAGTACAAAGAAAAGGTTGAGGATGCGTTGAGCCGTTTTATCGAAACCGGGCTCGGGTGCACCCTTTTTAATTGTCGCGGTCGCGTCGCTTGCCGTCATAGAATCCTCGCATGAGAAGGTCGTTTGATGCCATGATTTTAGTCCGATATGGAGATTAGGCTATATCCTTGTCCGCTCGCGGCGTTAAGATGGCCCGAATTCGGTCGTTTGCGCTCGCTCGGGGTATACTTTCGACTATATACGGTTCTAATGTGCATGCATTGGGCCTATTTGTCGGATTATGGATGTGGAGCGCACATGGCGAACACCCAGAACTATATTAACCACCTGCTGCAGAACACCGGCATTACGCCGGCATGCAGTGAAGAAGAGCGCCTGGCTGCCGAGGATATCGCTCAGATTTTCCGCAGCCACGGCTTTGACCCCGAGGTGCAGGAATTTAATGCTCCCGCGCCCAGCAGGTTGGCGTTTGCCGTTACCGGTATTCTGGCGTTTGCCGGCGCCCTGCTGATGGGCATCGGCGGCGGTATCGGCTTGGTCGGCACCCTGCTGTCCATTGTCGGTGCCGTGCTCTACGTGCTCGAGCGCACGGGGCATCCCGTGGTTTCGCGCCTGGGAAAGACCGGTGTGAGCCAAAATGTCATCGCCTATCACAAGGCCTCGGGCCCGCTTGCGTCTCCGCGCAACCGCCCGGTCGTCGTGGTGGCGCACTATGATTCCCCCCGTGCCGAGCTCCTTGCTCGCGAGTCCTACGCTCCGTATCGCGCGCTCATCGCCAAGCTCCTGCCTGTCGCCACGATCGCGCCCGCGGCCGTCGCCATCCTGCGTATCCTGCCGCTCCCCGGCGTGCTCAAGGTGCTGCTGTGGGTTGTCGCGATTTTGGCCTCCCTTGTGGCACTGGCCAACGCCGCCAATATCATCTCCAACCGTTTTGTGCTTCCCTACACGTCTGGCGCGGTGTGCAACAAGTCCTCTGTTGCCGCCATGCTCGGTGTCATGGACAACGTTGCCCCCTATCAGGGCGAAAACGAGTTCCCCGACGACATTCCATTCGATACCTATTTTGGCGAACAGAAGCGTCGCGCCGAGGAAATGGCGCGTGCGGCGGCCGAGTATGCCGCGGCCCAGCAGCAAAACGACTACGGTAACACCATTGAATATGAGGAACCTTCCTGCGACGAGGACGAGTTTGGCCAGCCGGTGGCACCTGTCGACGCATCCGAGCGGGACGAGGCTTTTGAAGGACAAATCGATGGTTTTGAGGGTGCCTCTGCCGACGAGACGCTGATCGGCGTTATCGCGCCCGAGGCTCAAGACCAGACTGTCCAGGCCGAAGTGTCCACCGAGGAAACGTCCACCGCCGAGCCGGCGGAGGAGCCCGCGGTGGTCGAAGTCGCCGAGCCCGAGCCCAAGCTCTATCGCAATGCCGCCGGCAATATCCGCTTTGGTTCGGATGCCATCCGTGCGCTCGGCATGCTTCCCGAGTCCTGCACGCTCGATTACGAAGAGGGCGAGGAGCCGACGTTTGAGCCGGAGCTTGCTCCCGTTGCGCAGGAGCCTGCGCCCGCGGCCAATACGGCTGTTGTTCCCGCCGAGCCGGCCGCTGCCCCTGTTGCTGCCGCGGAGTCTGACGAAAAGCCCCCGCTCGATTCTGCAGCCGGTCTGGATATTCTGGCGCCTGCCGCTCCGGCACAGGTTGAAGACGAGACCGCCGACGAAGACTATGACGAGTATCCGCAGCGCGTGTCCTATGAGAGTGACACCGATTTCTCGGCCGAGCTTCCCTCGACAACGCCCCATGCCGATATCGCTTC
>CABSBA010000209.1 GCA_902475825.1 uncultured Collinsella sp.
CCTCGCACAAACAGCGCGCCGCCCAAGCTCGTCGTCGTTGAAGCAGAATGCCTTTCGCCCGATGAGCGCACAGCATTTGCATTGCTATCAAGTCGCGTCGCCGCCGTTCTTGTCCCTTGCCCGGCGCAAGGTGAACTTGCCATCCAATGCCAAGCGCACAGCTGCTCGCTCAATCAGGCTGCCGTAATCGCAACCAGTCAACGTGGCCTGCCCCTTCTCCTGGAAGCCGGTATCGCACTCGCCCTTCGCGGTGCCGGATACGAAAACGAGGCCGCCGCCGACATGGTCTTTAAACCACGATCGAGCGGCGGCCTCGCAGCAGCCATTGAATATGCGTGCAGGCTCGTTGCCTAAAAGGACAAGCTAGAAACCAAAGCCAAAGCCCGTTCCAGTAATCGCCGAATACATAAAGTAGACGTTGATCGCGTTGAGGAACACACCCGTGATGCAACCGTTGCGCAGGTAGCGCTCGCACGCAAGGCGTGCCATCACAGCGGAGTCCTCGTTGTTCTTTGCCTGGCGTCCCGCCGTAAAGTACGTCGCCACGCTCAGCAGCAGGTTGAGCACCGGCAGTGCCAGCAGCTCGTAGCTCTTACCCCAGCGCGTCACCTCGCCGGCGGCGTTAAACTTCGTTGCCACCTCGGGACCAATGTTGGGGATAACACACGCTGCGACCACCAGCGGAATCACCGCAAGTACGAGCAGCGCAATACCCATGTAGCCAGCTTTTTTGCCATATTTAAACATATGCGTCGTCCTTACACGTTAAAGCGGAAGTGCACGACGTCGCCATCGGCCATGACATAGTCCTTGCCCTCGATGCGCAGCTTGCCGGCAGCCTTGGCGCCCTGTTCGCCACCGAGCTCGATGTAGTCGTCGTAACCAATGACCTCGGCCTTAATAAAGCCGCGCTCAAAGTCGGTGTGGATGACACCGGCGGCCTGCGGGGCGGTCGCGCCCTGACGCACCGTCCAGGCCTTGACCTCCATCTCGCCAGCCGTAAAGAACGACTGCAGGCCGAGCAGCTTATAGGCCGCCTGCGCGAGCACGTCCAGACCGGGCTGCTCCAGGCCCAGGCTCTCCAGGTAGTCGGCGGCGTCCTCGGGATCGAGCTCGGAAAGCTCGGCCTCGATTTTGGCGCAGATCGGCAGCGGCTTGACGCCATCAATGGGCGCCAGGTCCTCGTTGAGCATATCCTCGTCCACGTTGGCCACATACAGGATGGGCTTCATAGTGAGCAGGAACAGGCCCTTGGCGGCGGCACGCTCCTCGTCGGTCATCTCCATGGATGCGGCGCGCTTGCCCTCGTTGAGCCAGGCGAGTAGGCGCTTGGCGACCTCAAACTTGGGCATGAGTTCCTTGTCGCGCTTGGCCTCCTTCTCGAGCTTGGGCAGCTGCTTCTCGAGCGTGCCCATGTCGGCCAGGATGAGCTCGGTCATGATGGTGTCGGCATCGCCGGCGGGATCGACGAACTCGCCGGTGCGGCCCACCTCACGCATGACGTTGGGGTCCTTAAAGTAGCGCACGACCTCGCAGATGGCGTCGGTCTCGCGGATGTTTGCCAAGAACTGGTTGCCCAGGCCCTCGCCCTCGTTAGCGCCCTTCACCAGACCTGCGATGTCGACAAACTCGACCGTAGCCGGCACAATGCGACCCGGGTTGACGATGTCAGCAAGCTTTTGCAGGCGGCTATCGGGCACATCGACGATGCCCACGTTGGGGTCAATCGTGGCGAACGGGTAGTTGGCGGCAAGGCCGGTCTTTTTGGTAAGCGCGGTGAACAACGTCGACTTGCCCACGTTGGGCAGGCCCACGATACCGATGGAAAGGGACACGACAGCTCCTTTTGGTACAGGTACTTCAAACTGCATAAGTATAGCGCCGCCGCAGCATCCGGGCGAATCCGGACACCGCGACGGCGCAAATGAAGCAGAGATGCGTGAGGTTCGAGACAGTAGTCCTTACTTAAGCTCGGGCCAGAAATCCTTGTTGGCCTCGATGAGCTCGTCCAGGATCTGCTTAGCAACGCTTGCCGAAGGAATGGTCTTGGAGAGCGTGAGCGCCTGCCAGAGCTTCTGGTAGCTGCCCTCGACCCAAGCCTGGACAACGAGCTTCTCGACGGAAACCTGCTGCTCCATCAGGCCCTTCTGGAACTGCGGGATCGGGCCCTGGCAGATCTTCTCAAAGCCGTTGGAACCGACGATGCAAGGCACCTCGACCATGGCCGTCGGGTCGAAGTTGGGCACAGCGCCATCGTTGGGGACGATCAGCAGGAAGCGCTCGAGCGTATTCTCGGCCAGTGCGCAGGCAAGGTCGACGATGTAGTTGGCATGTACATCTGGCTCAAAGCCGCCGTCTTTGGCCGTACCCTTGGCAATGATGTCGCGGCAAGCGCCAAAGACCTTCTTCTCGCGGCCGTCCATAACCTCATTGGCGCGAGTGTAGTTGGGATCAGACGTCTCGACGACATAGTCCGGGTACAGGTAATACTTGAGGTAGGTATTGGGAATCGTCTCGGGATCGACAGCATAGACATCCTTGGCCTTGCCGAAGGTGTGAATCCAGCTCTCCTCGACATGCTGCTCCTTACCGGCCTCGTGCTCGATGCCGTCCAGGTAGCCGTTCTTAGCCATGTGCTCCTTAATCTGCGGCATGAGGTCGTTGCCGTCCTTGTCGTAGATTTTGCTCCACCAACCAAAGTGGTTGAGGCCGTAGTAGCTATACTGCAGCTCGCGACGATCCTTGATGCCGCACATACGGCTCATCTTATCCATAAGGTCGATCGGCATATCGCAGATGTTGATGATGCGGCTGTTGGGGCGCAGCACGCGGCAGGCCTCGGCGACGATGGCCGCGGGGTTGGAGTAGTTGAGCATCCAGGCGTTGGGGCTGTACTTCTCCATGTAGTCGAGAATCTCGATGACACCACCGATGGAGCGCATGCCGTAGGCGATACCGCCGGCACCGCAGGTTTCTTGACCAACGCAGCCGTACTTGAGAGGAATCTTCTCGTCGAGCTCACGCATGGCGTACAGGCCAACGCGGATGTGAGCGAGGACGAAGTCGGTCCCGGTGAATGCGGTCTCGGGGTCGGTGGTGTAGTTGAACTCAACCTCGGGGGCGTTCTCGTGGAAGTAGATCTCGCAGGCCTTGGCCACGGTCTCCTGGCGCTCGGCGTTGTTATCGTAGAAGGTCACCTTGTTGACCGGGAAGCGGTCGCGCTCCTCAAGCAGCATCAGGGCAATGCCCGGAGTGAAGGTAGAGCCACCGCCG
>CABSBA010000210.1 GCA_902475825.1 uncultured Collinsella sp.
TCGACATAACACGCCAAGCGGGCGGTTCGGACAAACATCCGAGCCGCCCGTCTTTATGCGTAGAGGACTGGGTCGCCGGGTCTCTCGGCAAACAAAAAACCGGTTGGAACGAGAATTCCAACCGGTTATACCTTCAAGCAAATGTCGAACAAACTACGACTGCGCGCCCTCGAGGAAAAGGCGACGGCTAAAGTAGTTGTACCAGGTGACCAGGAACGTGGCGATGGCCTTCATGGCCTGGTAGCCGATGCTCAAAAACGTGACGCCCACAAACATGTACAGGTCGTTGAGGCCCAAACCGATCACCGACAGGATGGTGAAGATCGTGAACTCGCGCTTGCGGCTCATGCCCTCGCGATGGTCGAACACGTACTTCATGCTGAGCCAGTAGTTGACCACGACGGACGTGATAAACGAGACCGTGGTGCTCATCAAAAAGTTGAGGTGGAACTGCTCGACGAGCGCAATAAGCATGCCCCAGTCGATGCCAAAGGAGATAAGGCCCACGACAGCGAACTTGAGGAACTGCTTGGTATGAGGTTGTGCCAGTGCCTTGCGCACGTAATCACATCCAATGCGTTGATGAATCGAGCAGAGGATACTTTAGAGCTTTTGCAAGGGAAACGTAAGGGCTTTGCCAAGAACTATACGAACTCGCCAAATATTCAAGAGGTAATCCGCAAACGTTGCAAATCTTACCGTAAACGAGCAAGGCCCACGAACAACGCAGCGCTCGACGCATGTCGTTCGTGGGCCCCGTAGTGCAACGGGGAGGCCAGGCTACTTGGTCTCCTCGCCCTCCAGGAAGATCTTTCGGGTCACAAAGTTGTAGACCATAACAAGCGCGGTGGCGCAAATCTTGGCGATATTGGCCTCGAGCCCCAGGCCGGCGTTGAGCGCCAGCACGATACCGTCGTTGAGAGCCAAGCCGATCACGGACAGCACGACAAAGATAATGAACTCGCGGCGGCGGCTCATGCCCTCCTTGTGCGCAAACACGTACTTCATGCTCGCGACGTAGTTAAAGATGAGCGAGACGATAAAGCCGCTGGTATTGGCGATCAGGATATTAAGGCCCAGGCCGTAGTGGAGCAGATTCATGATGCCAAAGTCGATGACCGTGGCGACGACGCCGACGACGCCAAACTTCATGATCTGCGCAAGGAGCTTTTGCATGGTACCTGCCTTAGGGTGGCGCCGGGGCGCCGCGGGGATGACAAACTCAGCAAGTTTAGCCAATCACCGCGGGTGGAGCTAGACGCGCTCTTCGATAGCACCGTTTCTATATGCATCGAGCAGCTGGCGCAGATCCTGGATCTGGCTGCGAATCTTGACGCCGGTATCGGTGTCGCTCACCATGCGGCGCCGGTCGGCCTCGTCAAAGCGGTTGGTCTCGCTTTCGATGTCGATGTTGCGGGTGAGCGCTTCGGCAACCGTTGTAAAGGCCTGGTGCGACTTGAGGCGGCATCCGCGCGAGCTCGAGATGAGCGTGTAGCCGGCGATGCCTGTTTTGGGATGGTAGGCGCGACAGAAACCGCCATCGATGACCAGCAACTTACCGTTGGCGCGGATGGGCTGCTCGCCCTTGGTGGTCTTGACCGGGGTGTGGCCGTTGATGATGTGGCCCGTCGGCGAGCAGGCCATGGGTGCGACGCCAAACTCGCGCATGATATCGTCGCAAACGGACGAGGACGTGGTGAGCGTATAGTACGGGTCCATCGGCTCGACCCACGTGCTCTTGTCGGCGATGTAGGCGCGCTCGAACGTGCGCACCACGCGTCCGCTGGCGGGTGAGTTAAAGCCGATCCACAGGTACCACATCCAGTCGAGGGCATCGCGGTCGCCGACGCGCCAGGCGCGGCGGGCGATATAGTCGCAAAAATCAAAATAATCGCGCCCGGCGTGCCAGGTGCCCAGGCAATTCATGCTGCTAAAGGTGCCGTCTTCGTTGAGCGGCACGCAGCCGTGGAACAGCAGGTTGCCGTTGGCGACCTTATACATGGAGCCGTGGGTATAGAGGAAATCGATGTGGCGATGCAGGTGATCGGCGGTGACAAACTCGGACACGAGTTTGTCGATGATGTGCTGCTCCTCGGGCGTGAGCGTGTAGGGGTCCGCCGGATCGACGGTGGGGAAGTCGTTGGTCGTGAGCGGCCACACGCTGCCGTCGGCAAGCGTGACTGTGCCGGCGTCGTGATCGATCTTGTCGAGCAGCAGGCGGTCGGCCATGTCGAACTCGGGGTGGCGCTGGATAATCTGGCCCTCGAGCTTAAAGAGCAGGACATTAATGGCTTTGATCAGCGGGCTGACGGACTCGCCGGCGGTATAGGTGGCGTCGGCGAAGGCGACAAGCTCGCGCAGCGAGATGCCATAGTCGTTCTCGAGAATCTCGTAGTTGTCGTAGCGCAGGTTGTTGCGCAGCACCGTGGCGATGCAGGCGGGCTCTCCTGCCGCAGCGCCCATCCACAGCAGGTCGTGGTTGCCCCACTGGATGTCGAGTGAATGGTAGGTGAGCAGACGGTCCATAATCTTTGCCGCGCCGCCACCCCGGTCGAAGATATCGCCCACCAGGTGCAGGTGGTCGACGGCGAGGCGCTTGATGAGCGAGGCAAGCGACTCGATAAAGTCGTCGGCGCTGGCGGTCTCCAAGATGGATTCGATAATGCGCTCGTGATAACGCACACGATAGTTGTTCTCGTCCGGATGCGTGTGCAGCAGCTCGTCGATGATGTAGGCGTAATCGCGTGGGATGGCCTTACGCACCTTGGAGCGCGTATAGCGGCTCGAAAGCGAGCGGGCAACCATGATGAGCTGGTCGAGCATTGTCTTGTACCAGGTGGGGGAGTCCTCGCGCCGGCTGCGGACCAGCTCGATCTTCTCGCGCGGGTAGTAGATGAGCGTGCACAGCTCGCCCTTTTCGTCAAAGGAGAGCGTGTCGCCAAAGATCTCGTCGACATGTTCGCGCACGACACCCGAGCAGTTGTTGAGGATGTGCATAAAGGCTTCGTACTCGCCGTGCACGTCGCTCATAAAATGCTCGGTGCCTTTGGGCAGGTTGAGAATGGCCGAGAGATTGATAATCTCGGTAAACGCGGATTGCTCGGTGGGAAATTGTCTCGACAGCAGGCGCAGATACTTAAAGTCTTGCGGGTTGCGATCGAATGCGACCATGAAACACCTTCCGATATGGTTGGTAAAACTGATAAACAGCGTCAAACGTTTATCAGTATGCGCCGGCTTTGTTTCGATTTTGCGCCGGC
>CABSBA010000211.1 GCA_902475825.1 uncultured Collinsella sp.
CTGTAACAACAAAGGACCGTTTGACCTTCTAACTGTTACAGATCAAGACGGAAGGTTGGCTACCGCTAAAAGATCTCAATCTGTAACATCTAGAGGCCGAAAACCTGTCTACCTGTTACAGATTTAGACAAAGGCTGGAGGCACGACCGAAAATCTCGATCTATAACATTTGGAAGGTTAAAGACGGTCTATCTGTTGCAGATCAAGACGTTTTGCTGGAACGACCGAAGCATCGCTGCACTGGTTTGTTCATCCTCACGCCCCTCTCTTCCTCCCGTTAGCCGATATGTCCGCAGTAACCCTGTCGCGCTGGGTGATAATGGACAAATGTTCAAGTTAATCGTGAGGGAGGAGCTCGATATGGCGTCTGCCGATCGTTCCACGTTGTTTATCAATGCGACCGTCCTGGATGGTTCGGAACATATGGAACCGCAGCCCGACATGGCCGTGGCCGTTGAGCGCGGTCTCATCACGTGGATGGGGCCGAGTGCTGTGGCGCAGGCGCCTGCAGGTGCCGAGGTCATCGACCTGGCAGGGGCGTATCTCATGCCAGGCCTCATCAATATGCATGTGCATCTGTGCGGTTCGGGCAAGCCGGTTTCGGCGGGCGATGCGGGCGCGCTGATGAAGAAGCTCGATAATCCCGTGGGGCGCGCCATTGTCCGCCATATCCTCAAGGGTAGCGCTCAGCAGCAGCTGGCAAGCGGCGTGACCACGGTGCGCGGTGCGGGCGATCCGCTGTTTGCCGATCTTGCCGTGCGCGATGCTATCGATGCCGGAAAGTATCAGGGTCCTCGCCTGGTGGCGCCGGGAACGGGCGTCACGGTGCCGGGCGGCCATGGTGCGGGCTTGTTCGCCCAGGTGGCCAACAGTCCCGCCGAGGCAGCCGAGCAGGTGCGCGACCTGTATGCTCGCGGTGCCGACGTCATTAAGCTGTTCGTGACGGGCGGCGTGTTCGACGCGACCGAGGTGGGCGAGCCGGGCGTGCTGCGTATGCCGGTGGAGGTTGCTGCGGCGGCGTGCAAGGCGGCGCACGATAAGGGCCTTCCGGTCATGGCCCATGTCGAGAGCACCGAGGGCGTGAAGGCCGCGCTTGAGGCCGGCGTTGACACGATTGAGCACGGCGCTCCGTTGACGCCCGAGATCCTGGAGCTGTACCGTGGCGCCGCGGGTACGCAGCTTGAGGGGCGTGCGCCCAGCGTGACCTGCACCATCAGCCCGGCGCTGCCGTTTGTATTGCTCGACCCGGAAAAGACCCATTCGACCGATACGCAAAAGAAGAACGGCGATATCGTGTGCTCGGGCATTATCGAGAGTGCACGTGCGGCGCTGGAAGCCGGCATCAGGGTAGGCCTGGGCACGGATTCGAGCTGCCCGTTTGTGACGCAGTATGATATGTGGCGTGAAGTGGCCTATTTTGCCAAGTATGTCGGCGTGAGCAACGCCTTCGCGCTGCATACGGCCACGCAAGTCAATGCCGAGCTGCTGGGGCTGGGCGACGAGACCGGCACGATCGAGTGCGGTAAGGCCGCCGATATCCTGGTGACGCGCGAGAACCCGCTCGATGACCCGTGCGCCCTGCGTGAGCCGATGCACGTGATGTGCCGTGGCGATCTGGTGCGCAAGCTGAAGGTGAAGCATATTCCCGAGGTGGACGCCGAGCTCGACACGATTATGGCGATGCCGGCCGAGGCGCTGGCCGAGGAGCTCGCCCGCGACGGCGTGGCATAGGTATGACAAAGGGACAGCTCCGTTGTCGCATACAAAAAGCCGAGGTCTCAACACGAGGCCTCGGCTTTTTTATCGAACAAATACTTAGGATTTGGGACAAACAAACCTAATTAATTTGTCCCGCGTGCGGGCGCTACGAGCGCGTTTCCATCTTGGCGTGGCACTTGGGGCAGGTGACGCGGATCTTGCCCTTGCCCTTGGGGACGGACAGCATCTGGCCGCAGTTGGGGCACTTGAGGTACGCCGTGGTCTTGCGGCCCTTCCACATCTTCTTGGCCGTTCGCTTGGCGCGCTCAAAGTCTTCCTTACTGGTGCCGGCCGCGCGTGAGGTGCTGGCCGCTGCGGCCCCGCCGCCCAAGCTGGCGACGAACTTGCCCAAGCCGGGGACCTTAGCCGAGCCGGCGACAAAGGCGTCGTTCTCCTTGCGACGTGCATCGATATTTTTGGACAGGCCGCGCAGCACGCCAATCACGATAACGGCGATGGCGATCCAGCTGAGCCACTGGATGCGGGCTATCGATCCGATCATCGCGAAAATAATTCCTATGAAGCCCAGCACGATGGTGAGCTCGTCGGCGCCGTTACGACCTTTCATAAAGTCATTCATGCGAATTGCCTTTCGTTCGATATGCTGCACGCCTTTATACCCCTTTTGGTGCAAGGGGGACAGGTAAATCTGCACCAATGTGGTGCAAACATACCTGTCCCCGGAACACCAAGACGGTGCAAAGAAGTCTGTCCCCAATGCCCCAATTACTTGGAGAGCTTGTCGACGACGCGTTCGATCTCGGCGAGCTTGGCGGCTTTGAGGTCTTCGTCGCCCGATTCGATTGCCGAAGTCACGCAGCCCTCGATATGCGCCTTGAGCACGTCGGCGTTAATGCGCGCGAGGAGCGCCTGTGTGGCCATGAGCTGCGTGGAAATATCGACGCAATAACGGTCCTCATCGACCATCCGCAAGATGCCGTCGATCTGGCCGCGTGCCGTCTTGAGCATGCGGGTCACCGATTTGTGGTCTGCCATCATGGCGGGTCCTCGT
The DNA here is from genome assembly GCA_902475825.1 of uncultured Collinsella sp. Taxonomy (GTDB): domain Bacteria; phylum Actinomycetota; class Coriobacteriia; order Coriobacteriales; family Coriobacteriaceae; genus Collinsella. The sequence continues at coordinate 2,771 of CABSBA010000211.1, forward strand.
TTCTGGTCGATCTTTCGGATGCCCCGTCAGTTGCGGTGAAATAGTTCTTGTTTGCAGGCTTGAAGCGCTAAAACAGGAACTATTTCACCGCAACTTCTGAAGGGCTGGTTGAGCGGTGGTTGCTGGGCGGTTATGTCGGCCGGCAGTGGTGCCTGTTGGTGCGGCAGCTGCTACGCGGCGGTCACGGACAGGGCGTGGAACTTCTCTCCGGCGCCCTCGACAGCGGCGGCGAGCTGCTCGGCGGTCACGGTGTCGGCGCACTCCACTTGGACGGTCTGGGTCTCGTGATCGGCGTCGGCGTCGGTCACGCCGGCCACGTTGAGCAGCGCCGTCTCGACGGTGGCGTCGCAGTGGCCGCACATAAGGCCAGACGTTTTAATTGTGTAACGCATGGGTATTCCTTTCTGTTATGTCGGCTTTCCCAGGCACCCGACCTTGACCTTCAAGCCGTCGCTCGCGTACCAAAGTACGCGTCGCTCCTCTTTC
>CABSBA010000212.1 GCA_902475825.1 uncultured Collinsella sp.
ACCTGCCGACGCTGCGCGGGCCGCATTTGGACAATCTGACGTTCAACTTCAAGGGCGCGACCAGAAGGTCAGCGCCCTTTCGTTTCACGTCACCTTGTCTCAAATGCGACCCGCTCGCTCATTTATGCTCTACCTGCGGTGTTTCCGTTCTTGGGAGATTTGTCGCTTCTTGCTTGCGTCAATGTATGATTATCTACTGCGTTAAACGGAATTCGATTGTTCTGAGGGTAGGGGATTTCTTTGGGTCGTGGTGCGGATATGACGCCGACTTTGCGTTGGCGGTTGGGTGTCGCTGGTGGGGTGGCGCTGGCTGTGCTGCTTGTTGACCAGCTGGCCAAGCTTGCGGTTCGTGCCGTGGGCGATGCCCTGCATATGACCGTTATCCCCGGCGTGATCGATTTTCTGTTTGTCCGCAATATCGGAGCCGCCTTCAGCATGGGCGAGGGGCATGGCGTTGCGTTCGCTGTGCTGGCGCTTGCGGTCATTGTCGCCATTGTCGTGTACTTGCTCCGCGCGCCTCAGCTCGCTCGTCTTGAGGTCGTGGGCATGGCCATGGTTGCGGGCGGCGCCATCGGTAACGCGATCGACCGCCTCGCCTTTGGTTTCGTGACCGATTTTATAGCCACCACGTTCATCGACTTTCCTGTCTTTAACGTTGCCGATATCGGCATTACGGTCGGTGTCGTGCTGGCGCTCATCGGTTATATGTTCTTGAGTCCTGCTGCTCGTGAGGTCGATGCGACCGCTGAGCTTAACGCCCGTGACGAGGCCCGCGCCAAGCGCAAAGCCAAGCAGCGTGGGGAGCGTGCCCGCAAGATTCGCGAAAGGAATGAGCGTTAATGGCCGACATCCATATTCTCGTTGCCGACGATTCCGTTGGTCAGCGTCTCGATGCCTTTTTGGGCGCCAACGATGGCTGTCCCACGCGCTCTGCCTGTGCGCACTTGATCGAGGGAGGCGCCGTTGCCGTCAACGGTGAGACCTGCCTGTCAAAAAAGTATGCCGTGCGCTCCGGTGACCGCATCTCGGTCGACCTGCCCGAGCCGCACGATCCCACGGATGTGATTCCCGAGGCCATCCCGCTCGACATTCGCTATGAGGACGATTATCTCATCGTGCTCTCCAAGCAGCGCGGCCTTGTGTGCCATCCCGCCCACGGCCACGAGAGCGGTACGCTGGCGAACGCCTTGGTCTACCACTGCGGCATCGATCATCTTGGTACCGTGCAGGGTGAGGACCGCCCCGGCATCGTGCATCGCCTGGATCGCGATACCTCGGGCCTTATGCTCGCGGCAAAGGACGACGACACCCAGCGCGCGCTTCAAAATCTCATCCGCGCGCGCACGCTCGACCGCCGCTACATTACGCTCGTTCACGGTCATATTGCCATGGACGAGGGCACCATCAACACCGGCATTGCCCGATCGACGCGCGATCGTGTCAAGATGGCGGTTTCGGACGATCCTTTCGCGCGCCAGGCCATTACGACCTTTAAGGTCCTCGAGCGCTTTGATTCCACGCGCTTCGACGACGGCTACACGCTTGTCGAGTGCCATCTGTTTACCGGACGCACGCATCAGATTCGTGTGCACATGCGCCATATCAACCATGCCTGCGTGGGCGACCCACTCTACGGCAAGTGCGATGCGCGCGCCGATCAGGGCCTGACCAGGCAGTTCCTGCATTCTTGGCGCGTGGCGTTTGACCATCCCGTGACGGGGGAGCGCATTGAGTGCCGTGACGAGCTGCCGTGGGATCTTGCGGCGGTTTTGGATGACCTGGCCCCGCGTTCTCTCGGCCGCACTGCCGCCGGTGACGAAATCGTCCCGCAGCTCGGTCTGCTCGAAGCCTAGCCAGTATTAGGTGGTTTCTTGAACTCGGTAAGCCTGCGGTAAGATATACGGTTGTTTACGTAACGCGTTGCTGGGAGCCTGAATGCTCGCCTTTTTACAAACCAACACACCCATCGTGATCTTCAACCAGATTGTCGTCACGCTGCTCACGGTCTGCTTTCTGTACCAGGTGGTCTTTTTTGTCATTGGCGCTCTTCGTGGCGAGGTCGCGCCTCCCAAGGCCAAAAAACTCCACCGCTATGCCTTCTTTATCGCGGCGCATAACGAGGAGGCCGTAATTGCCAATCTCGTTCGCTCCATCAAGGATCAGGACTATCCGTCCGAGCTCATCGAGGTCTTTGTCGTTGCCGATGCCTGCACCGACAATACCGCGCAGCTCGCGCGCGAGGCGGGCGCCATCGTCTATGAACGCAATGACCTGGCCCGCAAGGGCAAGAGCTGGGTCATGGACTTTGGCTTCGACCGCATCCTTAACGAGTATCCCGATACGTTTGAAGGCTACTTTATCTTCGATGCCGATAACGTTATCTCCCGCGATTACGTCTCCAAAATGAACGATGCCTTTGACCAGGGCTTTCATGTGGTCACGAGCTATCGCAATTCCAAGAACTTCGGTAGCTCGTGGATCTCTGCGGCCAACGCCACCTGGTATCTGCGTGAGGCCCGCTTCCTCAACAACGCGCGCAACATCTGCAAGACGTCTTGCGCTGTCTCGGGTTCGGGCTACCTCATCTCCGCCAGTGTTATTGAGGGCATGCACGGCTGGCAGTTCCATACGCTGACCGAGGACATCCAGTTCACCACGTTCTGCGCCATTCACGGCATCCGCATTGGTTATGCGCCGGCGGAGTTCTTTGACGAACAGCCCGTGACGTTTAAGGCTTCCTGGAAACAGCGTATGCGCTGGACTAAGGGCTTCTACCAGGTGTTCTTTACGTATGGTAAGCACCTGGTCAAGTCGACCTTCCGCTACCATCGCTTTGCCGCCTACGACATGTTCATGACGATCGCCCCGGGTATGCTGCTATCGTTGATCTCGATGCTCGCCAATGCAACCTTCCTCATCGTGGGCGGGCTTTCGCACGGCTTCTTGGCCACCGAGGTCGAGATGCAGGCTTGTGCCGCTTCGCTCATTATGACCTTCGCCATGATGTATCAGACGTTCTTTATCCTGGCGCTGCTCACGACCATCTTTGAGTACAAGCACATTCATTGCGCGCAAAAGTGGCGTTTGGTGACCAACCTGTTTACCTTCCCGATCTTTATGTTCAGCTATATCCCCATTACGGTGGCTGCTCTGTTCCTAAAGGTCGACTGGGTCCCGACGCAGCACGCCGTTAACGTTACCCTCGACGAGGTCATGCAAGG
>CABSBA010000213.1 GCA_902475825.1 uncultured Collinsella sp.
TTCGGAGCTCCCCGGCGGATGCCATACCGTCCAAAGCTCATCGTTTTCGAGTACAACCGCTGAATATTTATCCTCAAATCACCCTCAAAGGCCCTTAGAAACGCCTCGAACGCCCGCCGCCTTATACGTATCTGAACTAACTGTCCAGTAGATATCGTCAACCTTCGCGGCAGTGCTCAATTTCCTGCAATCTTCTCGACCGATTCCACCGATTTCATAACACCCAGCCGTTCGTAGCGCGCAGCGCCCCGCTGAGCGAAAAGAACGGTATGGCGGTCGCATTCTGCCGCCAACTTAGTACGTTATAGCTATGACGACCGTGATTTCACATTTCTCCGCCCTCCGCGCAATTCGTCGCGCACGACGGGCGTACTCTGCCCTACCCTGGGACTTCGTTGATAGTGAACAGCAAGCACAGGCCTTGGCTAGCTGCATTCCCAATAATGACGCGATAGACTTTGGCGCACTTTCGATACTCGATGCCTGGAATGAAGATGATTCCGAACTGCTCGATCTTCTCATTTCAGACGAAGACAACAGACGCCCCGACAAGCGACTTCTTCAGCATATTCTCTCCGCTCCGCTTCCTGAAGGTGCAATTATGCACGTCGAGGCCGACATCTACGCAACGTCTCCCGCCGTGACAGCCATGCTTTGTTCCAAAAATGAATCAGTCGCCAAAACCTTGATGCTTCTCATGGAACTGCTCGGAACCTACTCCCTTCCTCCCGGGGCAACATACCCCATTGCCCATGACGACATCTGGCCCAAGGGCGATGGCTGCGCAGCGACGGGCGATCTTGATTGCCTGGGCAACCAGTCGGTGGCCGAGCAACAGAACGAAACCCGCTATGAACAGGCACACTACAAATGCGAGCCCGCCACGACCATCGAAGAGCTCGAGGCGGTCGCACGGTTCGCCAAAAGTAGCTCGTACGCCTCATTTCGCACGGCCGTTAAACTCGCCCGGGCCGGATCCGCATCCCCAGCCGAATCCCTAATGTTTGCCGTTCTCGGAGCACCCATGCGCTTTGGTGGTTTCGGGTGTTGCAGCCTACCTATGGGAGGCTTGCTACTCAACTATCGAATCGACTTCGACACCCTTGCGGTCAACATGTCCTCCGGCATCCCTTACGCCATCTGCGACCTGTATTGCCCGGCAGCCGGAGTCGACAACGAATACAACGGAATTGGGCATGAGCTTCAAAACGCTCGCATCCACGATGGCAATCGAAATAATGGCCTCAAGGCAATGGGCATCCACGTCCTGGTTATCAATCGCGACCAAATGAAAGACCTTGTTGCACTCGAAGCCTTCGCCCAAACGATGCATCGACTCGCGGGAGTCCGATTCCGATATCGCATCAAGGGCTATCGCAAGCGTCAGGCCGCTTGGCTCAACGCTCTGCGGGCCGGAATCGGCCTTGCACCGGTCTAAACGGCGAATCACCCGTGCGCCGTCAAACAGGGCTGGGCAGTTAGTTCAAATACGTATAACTAGACATATTGAATTAGGCTGTTTTGCAGCTATCTCTATACCATTCGCCCTATTTGAAGGCAGGGTAGACTTCAAAACAGCGTCATATGGGCTAACTAAAGCTCCAAAACAACGCATCGGCATTGAATTGAGCAATTCGAATCCTCAGAACTTATACGTATCTGAACTAGCTGTCCACCTCGGATTTCGACGGCCGTCCAAACGCCCCCAAACAACCTCAATCGCCCTCCATTTGACAGCGGCAGCAGGGTCGCTCACCATAGCAGGCGACAAATCAACGAAAGGACAAACATGGCAGCTGCACAGCCGCTCAAGATTCGCATGGTTGCCGGGCTTGGCAACCCTGGCGAGGAATATGCCGAGACCCGCCACAACGCCGGCTTCAAAGCTATCGACGAGCTGGCCCGTCAGGCCGGCGTCACGTACTGGAAAAACCAGGCCGGCGCCGAGGTCGCGCTCATCAACATCAACGACCCCGAGGAAGAAGGCGGCAAGCGCCAGATTGTGCTGGTCAAGCCGCAGTCGTACATGAATACCTCGGGCGGTCCCATCTCCAAGCTCTGCCGCGAGTACAAGATCAAGGCCGAGGAGCTGCTCGTCATCCACGACGAGCTCGACATTCCCGCCGGTGATGTGCGTGTTAAGGTGGGCGGCGGCCATGCTGGCCACAACGGCCTGCGTTCCATCATCGACAAGATGGGCAGCCGCGACTTCAGCCGCATCCGCACCGGCATCGGCAACCCTCCCGGCAAGATGGCCGTCGCCGACTACGTGCTCAAGCAGCTGCGCGCCCGCGAAGCCGAGGATTTCCAGGACACCTGCGCCCGCGCGGCCGACGCCGCGGGTCTCGCCATCGTGCATGGCGTGATCTATGCCCGCGACCATGTCAACGGCGCCGCCTCCGCCAACGGCAAGCACTAAAACCTACCAAAAAGGGATGTTAATTTTGGCAGGTTTTACTGACGACCACATAGTTGCCGCGGTACTTGTTGTAGGCCGAGATGATGACCGTGCCCGCCTTGGCGGCGACGGCCTGCGTCGTGTAGCCCACGCGGCCGATGTCAATGCCCGCGTGATTCCTCGACGCGCCCGCGATGCCCGTGTAGCGCGCGCCGAGCGGCGAGGTGACATACTTGCTCGAGCACGGCCAGATGTAGCCGCCATAGGTCACGGTGGTGTTGCCGTTCTTTTCGGCAAGCTCACGGGAAAGGCGCACGATCTCCGCCTGCTGGCGCTCCATCGCGGCGTCCTTTTCCGAAAGGACCTGCTTGTACTGCGCTTCGTTCGCCTTGAGCTCGGCAAGCACCTTTTCCGCCTCAGCGCGCTGGGTGTTCAGCTCGCTCTTTTTGGCGACGAGCGTCTCCTTGGCGCTCTGCTGCTCGGCAAGGGACGTTTCGATGGCGGCATTGGTCTGCTCGATCTGCTCGCGCAGGGCACGCAGATCGTCGATGACCTTCTGGTCGCTGTCCATGATCTCGCTGATGAAGTCCATGGCACTCAGCAAGTCGGAAAAGCTCGCCGAGTCGAACAGCACCGACCAGTACGACACCGTACCGCGCTCTTCCATCGAGCGCACACGCTCGCAGAACTTTTCGTACTGGCGCGCCTCTTCCTCTTCGTTCTCGCGGATCTCCTGCTCGGTCTGCGTGATCAGCGTCTCATACTCGCTGATGAGCGACTCAACGCCCTTGATCTCCGACTGAAGCAAGTTGATC
>CABSBA010000214.1 GCA_902475825.1 uncultured Collinsella sp.
TTGACGTTTTCGCAGATAAAACCTGCCAAAATAAACCTGTCCCTTTTTGGCAGGTCACTTTTCCCAACCGCCGAAGACACACATAAACAGCATGTCCATGAGGGTATAATTTGCACCGTATGTCTGCACAACGCCTGTGCGCGTACGGTTTTATTCGGGCTACCGTCCATTTCCGTGGAGGCACGGTTCGGCAGCCCTAACAAGAGAGGGGTTCTATGTATAAGATCCTGGAGAAGACGCAGTTCTCGGAGAAGGTGTTCAAGTTCCGCATCGAGGCGCCTGCAATCGCCAAGCATGCGCACGCTGGACAGTTCCTCATGGTTCGCGCCAACGAGACGGGCGAGCGCGTCCCGTTTACCCTGGCCGGCTGGAACGGTGACGAGGGCTGGGTCGAGTTCATCTTCATGGTGATCGGCAAGACCACCGAGATGCTTTCCACCTACGAGGCCGGCGAGTCGCTGCGCGACGTCGTGGGCCCGCTGGGCGTTCCCACCGAGATGGCCGAGGGCCCCTGCGCTGTCATTGGCGGCGGCGTCGGCCTGGCAATTGCCTTCCCGGTCGCCAAGCACCTGGTCGAGACCGGCCACGAGGTGCACGCCATCATGGGCGCCCGCACCAAGGACCTCCTGCTCATGGAGGACCAGTTCCGCGAGCTCCTCGACGAGGACCACATCCACATCACCACTGACGACGGCTCCTACGGCGAGCAGGGCGTTGTCACCGCTCCGCTGGAGCGCCTGCTGCAGAACAAGGCCGTGAGCCAGGTCTTCTGCGTCGGCCCCGTTCCGATGATGAAGTTCTCGACCCTCACCGCCCAGAAGTACGACACCCCCATCACCGCGTCGCTCAACCCCATCATGGTTGACGGCACCGGCATGTGCGGCTGCTGCCGCGTCGAGGTGGGCGGCGTGACCAAGTTCGCTTGCGTCGACGGCCCCGACTTCGATGCCACCCTGGTCGACTGGGATGACCTTCGTGCCCGCCAGGCCGCTTACCGTTCCGAAGAGGGCGAGTCCCTCAAGGCCTATGAGGAAAAGAGCTGCGCATGCCACTAGTTAACGGTCGTTTCGTTGCCGATATGAAGTCGCCCCGCACCCCCGATAACGAGGAGCCGGCTGCCGAGCGCGCCTGCGACTTCCGCCCCGTCGACAAGGGCTTCACCGAGGAGATGGCGCTGGCCGAGGCCGAGCGCTGCCTCAACTGCAAGAAGCCGTTCTGTGTTGAGGGCTGCCCCGTCAACATCAACATCCCCCGCTTTATCGAACAGATCCGCGAGAAGGACTTCGGCGGCGCTCTCGATACCATCCGCGAGGACTCCATGCTTCCCGCCATCTGCGGCCGCGTCTGCCCGCAGGAGAACCAGTGCGAGGGCAAGTGCATCCGTGGCAAGAAGTCCGAGCCCGTGGCCATCGGCCAGCTCGAGCGCTTCCTGGGTGACCGCCCCGAGCTCGCCTCCACGCCCAAGATGGCCCCCAAGAACGGCAAGAAGGTCGCCGTCGTCGGCTCTGGCCCGTCCGGCATCACCTGCGCCGGCGAGCTCGCCCGCAACGGCTTTGACGTTACCGTCTTCGAGGCCTTCTTCACCGGCGGCGGCGTGCTGGTCTACGGCATCCCCGAGTTCCGTCTGCCCAAGGCAGTCGTCAAGCGCGAGATTGACGGCCTGGAGGACATGGGCGTCAAGTTTGAGTACAACTCTGTCGTGGGCAACATGGCCACGGCCGAGGAGCTGTTCGAGCAGGGCTTCGACGCCATCTACGTGGCGACCGGCGCCGGCCTGCCCAAGTTCCTCAACGTCCCCGGCGAGAACCTGCCCAACGTCTTCTTCGCTAACGAGTACCTCACCCGCGTGAACCTGATGAAGGCCAACAAGTTCCCCGAGTACGACACCCCCACCAAGCACGGCAAGAACGTCGTCGTCTTTGGTGGCGGCAACGTGGCTATGGACGCCGTCCGTACCGCCAAGCGCCTGGGCGCCGAGCACGCCATCATCGCCTATCGCCGTACCGAGGACGAGATGCCCTGCCGTCGCGCCGAGCTGCACCATGCTAAGGCCGAGGGCGTCGAGGTTCTGCCGCTCGTTTCCCCGCTCGAGTTTGTCGCTGGCGAGGACGGCTCCGTATGTGCCGTCAAGGTCCAGAAGATGGAGCTCGGCGAGCCCGACGAGTCCGGCCGTCGTCGCCCGGTGCCCATCGAGGGCGCCATCGAAGAGATTCCCTGCGACGTCGCAATCTCGGCTATCGGCACCAACGCCAACCCCTTCGCAAAGAAGATCGGCGGCAAGATGGAGCTCAACAAGTGGGGCTACATCGTCGCCGATGAGGAGACCGGCCAGACCACCGATCCCCGCATCTGGGCCGGCGGCGACATCGTCACCGGTGCCGCTACGGTCATTCTGGCGATGGGCGCCGGCAAGAAGGCCGCCGCTTCCATCACCAAGAGCCTGCTGGGCGAGTAATCACCTGCAGCACTAGCCACCAAACGGCAAAGTCCCCGTCGAGCACGCGCCCGGCGGGGACTTTTTCTATGCCGGCCGCCCCGACCACCACAAAGGGGACAGGCACCTTTGTGGTGGTTTTTGTTTAAGCGCCGGCGAGATTCCGCGTTTGTCTCATTCTGTAACAGTTAGGCCCTGTTGAGCCTCGTAGTTGTTACAGATCGAGATATTGCGCCAGCTGCCTCCGCTTTGTCTCAATCTGTAACAGTTAGAGGCCAAATTCCCCGCTACGTGTTACAGATCGAGACGTTAGGTCGGCGGCCGAACAGTTCATCTCAATCTGTAACGTCTGGAGCCGTTTTGAGCAGTTTGGTGTTACAGATTGAGATTTTGCAAAAGCCGAGGATAGGCACTGCCGCCAAGGCCTTCCCCTCCGCCTAAAACAAAAACCACCACAAAGGTGCCTGTCCCCTTTGTGGTGGTTTTGGTCGGTTAGCCTTCGAGCTGCGCCACTTTGTAGCGGTAGGCAGCGGCGATGACGTCCTTGCAGCCTTCGCGGCCCAGCTTGGCGCGGTTGACGACGATGTCCTTGCCGCTCGTCATCTTCCACTTTCCGGCGCTGTAGCGCTTATAGAACGCCTCGCGCGCCTTCTGCTGCTGCTTGACCAGCTTGGCACCCTTCTTTTTGTTGAGACCGCGCTTCTTGCGCACGATCTCGACGCGATCCTCAAGGGGAGCGGTCACCAACACGGCAATGT
>CABSBA010000215.1 GCA_902475825.1 uncultured Collinsella sp.
GACGGAAAGCACATTAAGTGCTTTCCTTTGCGTGCGGAACTCGCGACAAACTTAATATATTTCGCCGCCCCTCTGCCAAGCTCGGGAGACGACACGTTGATGTCTGCTTAACTCTGCTCGTTCAGGCTAATGACTTTGTTGGGGGTCCACTATTTGCTGGAGGGTGAACTTGCATTGCATTGGCTCGCCCTCTGCTGGTGACTTTTCCTCGTCAAAATCGAAGATCATGATGGCGCAGTTGGGGAGTTTTGTTGGGAGCTCGAAGCCCTCTGGGGCTGCAGCCTTGATGAATTGGCGGCTGGCGCTGCCGTGGCTTACTGCTAGAAGGGTTTCGATGCCCTCGGCGCCTATGAGATTGGTGAGGGTGCCTACCATGCGCTCTTGCAGCGCGCGGCTTCCTTCTCCTCCGAAGGGGACCAGATCCTCGCCGGGGTCCCAGACGTCGGTGGGCAGGGCGTCGTGCGGGCCCTCTTCGAAGGAGCCGTAGCTACGCTCAATGATGCCTTCGCAGGGCTCGACCGCTGCATCCGGACCCAGGAGTTCGCATGCGACGAGCTGAGCTGTGTCCATGGCTCGACCTAAGGGCGAAGAAACCACTTTGTCCGGGACCACGCCGTGGGCCTTGAGCCATGCGGCCGCCATTCCCGCTTGTTTGCGGCCCAGGTCGGTCAACGGTGAATCGCAGCGACCCTGGACGAGCTTTTTGACGTTGAACTCCGTCTGGCCGTGGCGGAGTAGGTATAGGCGCTTCATGCTCTCCCCTTCTGCTTCAGTTACCTTGCAGGCACAGCCCTACTCGTGGGTATGTCCTACGTAGTCTTCGTCGATCGTAATCTTGGCAATCGACTTGGGATATTCCGATTCGACCCGTTGTGCCAGCGCGTGCTTTAAGTCTTCGGCACTCATCTGCAGATCCGAGGGTCGCACGCAGTCAAAAATCACATTGGTGTGCGTGGGACCCGGCACGCAACGCAGATCGTGAATCGAAAGGCGGTTATCGATCTCTTGAGCCATAGCATTGATGCGCAGGCGCATGCTCGCCGCCTTTGGATCGTCGGTCACGATGGGATCGTAATGGAGCGTGACGATCATGCCGTCCTCGTCCCTAAACGACTGCTCGATGTTATCAAGCGTGTCATGACTTTCCAGCGGGCTGGCCTCGGCCGCCATCTCGGCATGCGCGCTTGCAAACTTCCTGCCCGGGCCATAATCGTGAACCATTAGGTCATGAACGCCCAAAACGCCGGGGTAACTCATGATCTTGTCTCGAATGTGCTTGACCAGCTTAGGATCGGGCGCCTGGCCCAAAAGCGGGCTCACCGTATCCTGGATGAGTTCAAAACCGCTCCAGCCAATATAGGCGCCAACGGCAAGGCCGACCCATGCGTCAAGATTGATGTGCGTCACCTGCGAAACAATCGCGCACGCCAACACAGCACCCGTAGCAAGGACATCGTTCTTGGAATCCTGCGCGGTCGCATGCAGTGTCTCGGACTCAATGCGATCGCCGAGCTTTTGGTTGAGGGCCGCCATCCAGAGCTTTACGACCATCGAAAGCACTAGAACTGCCACCAGGGCAAACGAGAACTCGACAGGTTCGGGGTGGATGACGCGCTCAACCGAGGACTTCACCAGCTCAACGCCAATAAGCAGCACGAGCGCCGCCACGACCAGGCCCGAGAGATACTCATAGCGACCGTGGCCGTAAGGATGCTCGGGGTCGGCCGGCTTGCTCGCCAGCTTAAAGCCCAGCACGCTCACGATATTCGAGCTGGCATCGGACAGGTTGTTCATAGCATCCGCCACGATCGAAACCGATCCCGAAACCACGCCAATTGCGCCCTTCGCAGCGCATAGTGCCACATTGGCGAGAATACACACCACGCCTGTCAACGTTCCCACGCGCGCACGGTCGCCCTGCGAACGACGAACGATCCACTCGACCATCTATATCTGCCCCCAACAGTTTTACTCATACACCCGTTTGTCGAATAGCTCAGTAGTGTAGACCCTTTACCCCATCGGCACAAAAAAGGCCGCAACCCTTAGGGCTGCGGCCTTGCAAATCGCACTATCGAGCAAAAAGCTTAGAGCTTGATGTCGATGTCGACGCCAGCGGGGAGGTCGAGACGCATGAGCGAATCAACGGTGCCCGAGGTGGGGTCGAGGATGTCGATGAGGCGCTTGTGGGTGCGCATCTCGAACTGCTCACGGGAGTCCTTGTTCACGTGCGGCGAGCGGATAACCGTGTACAGGTTGCGCTCGGTGGGCAGGGGGACAGGACCGGAAACGCGAGCGCCGGTCTTCTGAGCGGTCTCGACGATGAGCTTCGCGGACTGATCGACGACCTCGTGATCATAGCCCTTGAGGCGAATGCGGATCTTCTGGGTAGCCAACTTAAACCTCCAAAGAGTGCGAGAGATGCTCTCGCGGATTACGTAACAGGGAGCTCGAACTTAGGCGTTCTTGCTCATGACCTCGTCCACGATGGACTTGGGCGCGGGCTCATAAGAGTCGAACTGCATCGTGTAGGATGCACGGCCCTGGGTCTGGGAGCGAAGGTCGGTAGCGTAACCGAACATCTCGCCCAGCGGCACCTTGGCACGGATGAGCTTGCTGTTCTTGCGATCCTCCATGCCCTCGATCTTGCCGCGGCGACCGGAGAGGTTGCCCATAACGTCGCCCATGTACTGCTCGGGGGTCTCGACCTCGACAGCCATGATCGGCTCGAGCAGCTGCGGATCGGACTTCTTGAGGGCGTCCTTGATAGCCATGGAACCGGCGATCTTGAAGGCGGCCTCGGAGGAGTCGACCTCGTGGTAAGAACCGTCGAACAGGGTGACCTTAACGTCGAGGACCGGGAAGCCGGCGATAACACCGGTGTTCAGGGCCTCCTGAATGCCCTTGTCGATGGACGGGATGTACTCCTTGGGCACGACGCCGCCGACGATAGCGTTGACGAACTCGTAGCCGAAGCCCTCCTCCATCTTCTCGAGCTTGATGACGGCGTGGCCGTACTGACCGCGACCACCGGACTGACGGACGAACTTGCCCTCAGCCTTCTCGACGTCGTGACCAGCGGTCTCGCGGTAGGCAACCTGGGGCTTACCAACGTTAGCGTCAACCTTGAACTCGCGGAGCAGACGGTCGACGATGATCTCCAGATGGAGCTCGCCCATGCCGGCGATGA
>CABSBA010000216.1 GCA_902475825.1 uncultured Collinsella sp.
CACACCAAAAAGCATCGACAAACGCAAAAAGCCCGACCTCCGCATGGAGATCGGGCTTTCAAGGCTCAGTTAACCAAGCCCACGCAGTCAAATGACCCGCAGCTTACATCTGCTCGGGTGCGGTCACACCAACAAGGGTGAGCACCAGGGCGAGCGTCACGCGGACGGCGTCGCAGGCGGCCAAACGGGCGCGCGAGAGCTCGGGGTCGACGGGACGGCCCTCGCTCGGCAAAACCTGGCAGGCGGCGTAGAAGCTGTGGAAGTCGCCGGCGAGCTCCTCGGCGAAGTGCGTCAGGCGGAACGGGGCGCGATCGCGAGCGCAGCTGGCGATGAGGTCGGTGAGCTCGTTGAGCTTGCGCGACAGGGCGAGCTCGGTCGGGTCGGTCAGCAGCGAGTAATCGACGTTCTCGCCAATGGCCTTCTCGGCGACGGCCTTCATGCCCATCTCGGCGGCCTGCTCGGCGGTAACGTCGGCGGCACGGCGCAGGATGGAGCACACGCGGGCGTGAGCGTACTGCACGTAGTACACCGGGTTGGAGTTGTCGCGCTTCTTGACGGCCTCGATATCGAAGTCGACCATCTGGTTGGAGCTCTTGGAGATGAGCGTGTAGCGGGCGGCGTCGGAGCCGACCTCGTCAACAAGCTCCTGCAGGGTCACCATGGTGCCCTTGCGCTTGGACATACGGACAGGCTTGCCGTTGCGCAGCAGGTTGACGAGCTGGCCCAGCAGAACCTCAAACTTGCCGGGATAGCCAAGAGCGTCGCAGACGCAGCGGACGCGGTCGATGTAGCCGTGGTGGTCGGCGCCCCAGATGTCGATGACGTGGTCGACACGCTGGAACTTATCCCAGTGATAGGCAACGTCGGAGGCGAAGTAGGTGTACTCGCCGTCGGACTTGATCAGGACGCGGTCCTTGTCGTCGCCCAGATCGGTGGAGCGGAACCACAGGGCGCCGTCCTTGGTGTAGAGGTAGCCCATCTTGTCGAGCTTCTCAAAGGCGCGGTCGACGGCGGAGGTGCCGGCGGTCTCGCCCTCGGTGTCCTTCACGTACAGGGAGCGCTCGGAGAACCAACGATCGAAGTCGCAGTTAACGGCGTGGCAGAGGTCGCGCATGTTGTCGACCATCTTTACGTAGCCGCGCTCGCGGAAGCTCTCCATGCGCTCCTGCGGATCGGCGTTGACCCACTTGTCGCCGTCGGTGCGCCAGAACTCGGCAGCCTCGTCGATGATGTAGTCGCCGCCGTAGGAGTCCTTGCCCAGAGTCTCGGCAAAGTTGTCCTGATACGGATGGGTCTCGGGGTGCTCGTCGCCCTCGTCGGCAACAAAGGCGTCGCGGTCGGCGATCAGAAGCTTGTGAGCCTCGTCGATATCCACGCCCTGCTTGGCGATGATATCGGCAAGCTGCATATAGCGCGTGCTGATGGAGTTGCCGAAGGTGTTCATCTGAGAGCCGTGGTCGTTGATGTAGAACTCACGCTGGATGTCGTAACCGGCGTGGTCCATCACACGACAAAGGGAGTCGCCCAGAGCGGCCCAGCGACCATGACCGATGTGCATGGGGCCGACGGGGTTGGCGGAGACGAACTCGACCTGGGTCTTCAGGCCGCCACCGACGTTGGACTTAGCGAAGTCCATACCCTTCTCGCGGGCCTCGCCAAAGATGGCGTTCTTGACGGCGACGGAGAGGTAGAAGTTGATGAAGCCAGGACCGGCGATCTCGACCTTCTCGATCGCGTGGTCCTCGGGCATATGGGCAACGACGGCCTCTGCGATCTTGCGCGGGGCGCAGTGAGCCAGCTTGGCGGACTTCAGGGCCATGGTGGAGGTCCACTCGCCATGAGAAGTATCAGCCGGTCGCTCGATAGCGCAATCGTCAAGTTCAAATGCGGAAAGGTCGCCGGCCTCCTGGGCCGCAGCAAGCGCAGCGCGTACCAGCTCTTCAATCTTCTCGGGCATAGATCCTCCTTGTGTTAAAGCCCCCGAGCTCTTGGTCACTCGTAGGGCAAAAGCCAGAGTTTGTAGCACTCTATCACAAGCGGTAACTACTGTCGCAGGGTAAAGCTAATAGATATTGCATATGCACAAAAATGACTACCGCTCTTGCGTGGCGATACAAAGTTGGCGGTTTGCCTGCAGTTTATACACGTTCTAGAAATGCATAAACGTATGAATAAGCCGTTCTATATATCGAATACTCTAACCTATCGGAGTTGTGTGCTTTTCCTGCATAAAGTAATGGTTTGCGCACGTCAGCGTGGTATTCTTAACATACGTAAATTCGTATAAGTTGGAGGTAGCATGTTCTCAATCGGTCAACACGTCATTCATCCGGGTCAGGGAGTCTGCACCGTCGTCGGCTTTAGGGACGACACACCGCAGCCCATGTTGTTGCTCGAGACCAAGCAGGGACATGCGCAGACGATTCTCATGTACCCCGTGGCGCAGGCCGACCGTCTGCATGCCGCTATCTCCCAGCAAGATGCAGAGCACCTGCTGAGCCACTACGATGAGCTGGAGTGCGACACCTTTACCGAGCGCAATAGCTCGCTCGAGGAGACGCACTTTAAGCAGCAGCTCAAGCTGGGCGCGCCCGAGACGGTTCGCGTGGCAAAAACCATGATGCACCGTATTCGCCAGGCCGAGGAAGCAGATAAAAAGCCCAGCTCCTACTACATGCGCGTACTTAAGGAAGCCAAGCGCCGCTCCATCGAGGAGTTCGCCGTGGCCCTGGGTGTCACCGAAGAGGCCGCCGAAGCCCGCCTAGCCCAAGCCGTTAACGCGCAGCCCAGCCGCGCCAAAACCACCACAAAGGGGACAGGCACCTTTGTGGTGGTTTTTTCGTTCTAGTCGTTCTAGTAGTATTCATTCTTAGCGATACCTACGAACACAAGGAGTCTTT
This sequence comes from uncultured Collinsella sp., assembly GCA_902475825.1. Lineage (GTDB taxonomy): Bacteria > Actinomycetota > Coriobacteriia > Coriobacteriales > Coriobacteriaceae > Collinsella. The sequence continues at coordinate 2,901 of CABSBA010000216.1, forward strand.
TATGGCAGAGCTGCTTTCCGCCGGAATCACCCGCGACCGTGCGTTCGAATTGCTCAACGAGCACAACAAAGACCCGTTCCACATCACCCACGGCGAAACGGTCGAGGGCACCATGCGCTACTTTGCGCGCGAGTTCGACCCCGAGAACGAGGAGTTTTGGGGCATCGTCGGCCTGCTACACGACCTGGATTGGGAGGAACATGAGGACGACCCCATGAACCACACTATCTATGCGGCCGAGATTCTTGAGGGCG
>CABSBA010000217.1 GCA_902475825.1 uncultured Collinsella sp.
TTTTACCAAACCGCGTAACCAGCCGACGCTGCAAGCCCGCCAGAGCGGCAATCTGCCTTTCAGCTTCGGCGGCATGACCAGAAGGTCAATGCCGCCTCGCTTCAAGGCACCTTGCTCGCTCTGGCGGGCTTTCGCTCATATGACCCAATCCGCTGTCTTGCCAGGGTTGGCACCAATGACAATGCGGTAACAAGCTACGTCAGTCCGCTTGACCGGCTGGGTTTCTGAGGTGCGGCAGATTCCCGTGAAAGAGGTGCGCCGCGTACTTTGGGTACGCAAGCGACGAATGAACGGGAAGGTGCCGCACCTCGGGAAGACAGACAGTTACGCCGAGGGTTCCTGCTGCGTAATGCAGTGGATATTGCCGCCGCCGAAGACGACCTGCTCGGACTGAACGCCAACGCACTTGTAGACGCCCTCGCCCCAGACCTCGTCATAGATCTTCTGGAGCGTGTCGACGGCCAGCTGGTCGTTCTCGTCGCCGTACTGCGGGACGATAACGCCGTGGTTGGTGACCAGGTAGTTCATGTAGGAAGCGATCAGCGGCTCGTCGGGAACGCGCGGCTCGGCGTTCTCGTCGGCGTCGATGGTGTCGCAGGAAGCCTGGTCCATGAACAGCGGGTTCACGGGCATGCAGAGCTTGTAGACCTTCAGCTTGCGGCCCTTGGCGTCAACGGCGTTGGAGAGGGTCTCGTAGGCAGCGTGGCACTGATCATAGAACGGGTACTCGGGGTCGTCGGTCCAGATGCAGGCCATGACGCCCGGGGCGATGAACGTGGCGACGTCGTCGATGTGACCGTTGGTCTCCTCGGGATCGATGCCCTCCTTGACCCAGATGACCTTCTCGACACCCAGGTAATCCTTGAGGTGCTCGTTCATGTACTCGCGAAGCTCCTCGCTCCAGGGCTCGTTCAACGTGTGCTCTTCCGATCTGATGGACTCGGGATCCTCTTCCTCCTCCAGAACCGCAGAGCAGGTGCGGCCCGGGGAAAGCAGGCACTGGTCGGTAACGACGAGGGTGCCCTCGCCGTCGACGGTGATGGAGCCGCCCTCGAGGATCATGTCATCGGGACGATAGCGACGGCAGCCGGAGAGCTCAGCCATCTTAAGGGCGATCTGCTCGTCCTTGTCCCACGGGAAATAGAGGCCGTCGACGAGGCCGCCGTAGGCGTTGAAGTGCCAGTGGTTGGCGCGCTTCTCGCCCTTGCCGTTGATGACGTAGGTGGCGGCGGTGTCGCGGAACCAGGCGTCGTCGGTGGTCATCTCGATGACGGTGACGTTCTCGTCGTTCTCGAAGACGGCCTTGCAGTTGGCATAGTCGACCTGGTTGGCGCACATATAGACCGGGGTGAACTCGGAGATGGCACGGGCGATGGCGGCATACTGCTTCTGAGCAGGCTTGGCGCCGTGGGCCCAGGTGTCGGTGCGGTGGGGCCAGCCCATCCACACGCGATCCTGCGGGGCGAACTCGGCGGGCATGAAGAAGCCGTCGGCCTTGGGGGTGGACTCGGACTCGGTGATCGTACGCATAAGATTTCCTCCAAATCGAACGATCGTTTGCCGCGGGCGGGTTACCCGCAGCCTAAAACCAAGAGATGGTAGGCGCCCGTTCCCCGGCAAAGGTCGGGGCGCCCGGCGCCGGTTTTCACGGAGTCGCACCGGCAAGCGACGACGTAACCCGGTGTGCGGAGACAAAACGCACGAAGGATACGGAAGAGAGATTGGGGTGGGCGGTGGTTACCGGAGCAATAGCTCACACCCACCCCAGGGAATGGTTAGCAAACCTGTCGCTTGGGCACGCCTCCAAAGAGGCCGGAGTGCCCAGAGTCGGGAGCGACAAGCCCGACGAAGCGCACGTTGGTACGCGAGGAGGGTCGGAGTCCCAGAACCGGATGCTCTAGTTCTCCTCGGCCTCGGCGGCCTCCTCAGCGAGACGCTGGGCTGCGAGCTCAGGGGTCAGACCCTTGTACTCTTCCTTGCGGCCCTTGGCGCTGACAACGCGGACGACCTCGCCGATGAGCACGAGCACGATGAAGATGACGATCATCGGGACCTTGTCGCCAATTTCAGCGGCGGAGAACGGTACCAGCGTTGCAACGATGGCGAGAACCAGCTCGATGCAGGGGATGGCGAGCATAACCTTCATCATGGCGCCCTTAAACGGGAACGTGAAGATGCGCTCACGGTTCGGGTCGTTCTTACGAAGGTTGAGGAATGCCGGGAACATCGGGATGTAGGTGAGCAGCAGGAAGACGACGGAGGTGCCGAAGAGCATCCAGAAGACACCGTTGGAGATGGCGTCGATGGGAACGAGCTGCAGGCACAGCACCAGGGAGGCAACGACAGCGTTGACCAGGTTGGCGCCGTTGGGCATGTCGTCCTCGGAGATCATCGAGGCGAAGACCTTGGGCATGTTGCCGTGCTCGGCAGCGTAGCGAGCGACGGAGTTGACGCCGAAGGACCAAGCAGCCATGTTAGCGAACAGGGTGATCAGGAAGGCGATGCAGATGACCTTAAAGATCATGGAATCGCCCACCATGGTCTGGACAGCGTAGATCATGCCGTAGTCGGGATCGATGGAAGCAGCCGGCACCGCAGCGCCGATGCCAAAGCCAGCGAACAGGTAGATCACGGCGATGGACAGGCCACCGACGATGATAGCCTTGGGGATATCGCGAGCGGGATCGGCCATGTCGTCGGTCATGGTGCAGATGACCTCGAAGCCCATGAAGTTAAAGATGATGATCGACAGGTAGCCGAGCGCGTTGGTGTTGGTGAGCTCGGGCAAGAAGGTGACAGCGGACATATCGTTCGCAAAACCGTTCTCCATGGCATACCAAATGCCCAAAGCGCCGACGATAACGGCAACGGCAACCTTGATGATGGCGCCGCCGTTCAGGACCCACTCGGAGTCGGCAGCCTTGGAGCGACCCATAAGATAGACGATCCACACAAAGGCAAGGTCGATACCAATCTTGGCAATCAGATTGAACTCGACGCCAAAGACCATGCCCAAAATGTCAGGGAACATGGTGGCCAGCGAGGCAATCCACAGCGGATAGTTAACCCAGTAGTAGTACGAAATGCGAGCAC
>CABSBA010000218.1 GCA_902475825.1 uncultured Collinsella sp.
TCTAGCTCTAACCCAAAACCACCACAAAGGGGACAGGCACCTTTGTGGTGGTTTTGCCCCATCCCAGCTGTTTGTCTCAATCTGTAACATCTAGACCGTTAAAAGTCGTCTTACTGTTACAGAATGAGATGTTCGTCCCGACGTCTGCCTTTTGTCTCGATCTGTAACACATAGAGCCGATTTATCAGCCCAGATGTTACAGGTTGAGATGTTTGATGATCGGGATAGAGAGCCAGCTCCTATGTGGTGGTTTTTCAGTTTGCCAACGATATGTGAACGGCTAAAAAAGTCTGCTATACTCTTTCCCGCTGTCCCCATCGTCTAGCGGCCAAGGACGCCACCCTTTCAAGGTGGATATCGCGGGTTCGAATCCCGCTGGGGGCACCATTTGAAATGTGAAGCCCGTTACCAATTCGGTAGCGGGCTTTTTGCTACCGATATGCCGGGATTCGGACCCGGCAGGGTGCGGATCCCGGCATCTTCCGATGGACCATGGGCAAAAAATGGCAAATATGAGTACTGTTACCGATTTAGTAACAGCGATTTCATGCCTTCAGAAATCGATTTAGACGTCAGGTGTCCTACGGCGGAAGAATTGCAGACGTTTATCGGCTAAGTACTTGGACATATGTTGCGTAACACTGCATATTTTGACGTTTTTTGCCCACAACCCTTTATACCTAGGCGAATCGGCGGCAAAACGGGCTTCAAAGCGTCCTTCGCAAACAAAAACCGGGGCCCGCATGATGCGGACCCCGGCTCAATACCGTGACGATATGTCAGTTACGCTCTACACGTAGAACAGGATGTCGTCGTAGGTCGGGACCGGCCAGTAGTCGGCGGCCACAATCTCCTCCATGGCATCCACGGCGGCGCGCAGCGTATCCATAGCGGGAACGACCTCATGTGCATACACGTTGGCCTGCTCCTGGCCATCGAGAGCCTCGGCCTTCTGATGCACGGCGTCGAGCGCCTTGATGGAGTCGTTGATGGTGGTGATGCCGTTGCAGAGCTTGTTGAGCGTGTTCTGCTCGCACTGCATGGCGGCCTCCGCACCAGCGGCACGAATAGTCTCAAGGCCCTTAGCGACCTTGGTGGCATAGGCGGTAATGACCGGGCGATAGGTACGACGCGCCTCGCGAACCATCGTGGTGGCCTCGATGTTCATGAGCTTGTTGTACTTCTCGAGCTTGCAGTCGTAGCGGCACTGGGCCTCGGCCTTGGTCAGGACACCCGTCTCCTCAAAGAGCGCAATGGCCTTATCGGAAACAAAGGCGGGCAGGGCGTCGGCCGTGGTCTTGTTGTTGGCAAGACCGCGCTTCTCGGCCTCAACGGGCCACTCGTCGGAGTAGCCGTCACCGGAGAACAGGATGCGCTGGTGGTCGGTCAGGACCTTCTTGCAGTACTCGAGCGCAGCGTCCTGGAACTCATCCTCGGGCGTACCCTCAAGCGCGTCGGCGAAGGACTTGAGCGACTTGGCCACGGCGGCATCGAGCACCAGGTTGGAGTCGGAGACGTTCTGCTCGGAGCCGCAGGCACGGAACTCGAACTTGTTGCCGGTGAAGGCAAACGGGGAGGTACGGTTGCGGTCGGTGTTGTCCTGCATCAGCTTGGGCAGGGTATCGGCACCCAGGTCGAGCACGCCGCGCGTGGCATGGACGGAAGCCTTGCCATCGATGATCTTCTCGACGACCTCGGTAAGCTGGTCGCCCAGGAAGATGGACATAATCGCCGGAGGAGCCTCGTTGGCGCCCAGACGATGGTCGTTGCCGGCAGAGGCAACGGAGGCACGCAGGAGCTCCTGATAGTTATCGACGGCCTCGATCACCGCGGTGAGGAAGACGATGAACTGCAGGTTGTCGAGCGGGGTGTCGCCCGGATCGAGCAGATTCTCGGACTCGGTGCCAAGCGACCAGTTGTTGTGCTTGCCCGAACCGTTGATGCCCTCGAAGGGCTTCTCGTGCAGCAGACAGACCAAGTCGTGGCGGGAGGCGATGAGCTTCATCTTCTCCATCATGACCAGATTCTGGTCGATGGCCTCGTTGACCTCGCCATAGACCGGTGCAAGCTCATGCTGGCAGGGAGCAACCTCGTTGTGCTTGGTCTTGGCGGGAATGCCGAGCGCCCACAGCTCATCGTCCAGATCCTTCATATAGGCCGAGACGGTGGGGCGGATAGCGCCAAAGTAGTGCTCCTCGAGCTCCTGGCCCTTGCAGGGAGCAGCACCAAAGAGGGTGCGGCCGGTGATGACCAGGTCCTTGCGCTTGCGATAGGCGTCCTTCTTGATCAGGAAGTACTCCTGCTCGTCGCCCACGGAAGGAACGACCTTCTTGGGGGTCTTGCCAAACAGCGCCAAAACGCGCTTGGACTCACGCGAGAGCGCGGTCATGGAGCGCAGCAGCGGGGTCTTCTTGTCCAGGGCCTCGCCCGTGTAGGAGCAGAAAGCCGTGGGGATGCACAGGACATCGTCCTTGATAAAGGCGGGGCTGGTGGGATCCCAAGCGGTGTAGCCACGGGCCTCGAAGGTAGCGCGCAGGCCGCCGTTGGGGAAGCTGGAGGCGTCCGGCTCGCCCTGGATGAGGTTCTTGCCCGTAAACTTGGTAATGGCGGTGCCGTCGTGGTTGGGCTCCAGGAAGCTATCGTGCTTCTCGGAAGTAATGCCCGAAAGCGGCTGGAACCAGTGCGCATAGTGCGTCGCGCCCTTGGAGATGGCCCAGACCTTCATGGCATGGGCAACGGCGTTGGCCACGTCCAGGTCGAGCGGCTCACCGCCCTCGAGGGTTGCAGCAAGGCGCTTCCAAATGTCCTTGGGGAGGTAATCCTTCATGACTTCCTCAGAGAACACCATGGTCCCGAAGCGGTCAGTAAGTTCGGCCATACGGAACTCCCTTCGTATCGGCACCGCGTGAGAAGCGGTGTTGATTACTAACGAACGAGTCATAGCTTAGACTCGCCGTGTTTCCGCGACATTACCGTTATGTTGCCGTCGCGAAACCAATCAATGAGGTTACCCTATCGAGGCGGCGTTGCCACCCTCAACAGTCAATCAACTGCATAAATTGCAGACCTCTCCCCATGGATTAAG
>CABSBA010000219.1 GCA_902475825.1 uncultured Collinsella sp.
GAGCCCACCGGAGCCCATCCGTTCCCAAGTGCGGAGGTATTTTACCAAACCGAGCGGGCTAGCTAATTTGGGACGGGGCTATTTTGACTACCCCAAGCTGGATCAAAGGATGATTTTTCTGGGACGGGGATTAAAAAATCATTGCGTGCCTAATGATTTTTTAATCCCCGTCCCAGAAAAATCATCCACACCGCCGGACGGGAGGCCTAGCGCAGGGACCTCAGACCGCCGGCTTCCTTGTCGAGCACCGTAAAGCGCACGGCATCCAGGTGTTCCAAGATGCTGATGGCGCGCTTGCGCGACACGCCCAGGGCTTCGCGCAGCACACTCGTGGTGGCAGCGCCGCCGGCAGCCTCGATAGCGGCAGCAACAAGCTCGCGCGCATGAGCCTCGGCGGCAGCGGACAGGGCAACGTCGCGCTCGACCTTCACGATGGAGCGGTTGAGCGAGAGCTCGCGCAGGGCACGCGTCATGGTGTCGCGATCGAGCTGCAACTGCTCGCCCACCTCGGAAAGCGCCGGTGCATCGAGGCCAGCCTCGTCAAGCAACGCCAAAATGCGCTCGCATGCCTCATGCACCACGCGTGCGGCAGCGGCGGCCGAGTGCGGGTCGAAGAGCTCGGACCCCTCCTGGGCGCAAATGCCGCGCGAACAGCCCTCGAGGACGAGCGCAGACGCGACGTCTTCGCCCGCTGTCGGCCAGGCGGCATGCGCGACCTCGCCCGGCGTGAAACCCGTCTGCTTGGGCGCCGCCGCGTGCATGGCAGTCAGAGTCGCCGTCAGCACGTCCATGGCGGCATCGAGCACGGCAGCATTCGCATACAGCGTACCGCCCGAGCCCGCAAGCTCGCGCACAACACCTCGCGCCACCAACTCGTTCAACGCGGCATCGGCCTCACCGGAAACAAGATCGAGCGCCGCGGCAACGTCGGCGACCACGACTGGCAACGTCTGCAGCGCCAGCCACGCGTCCACACCAGCGACGGCATCGCCGGTCTCAAGCGCTGCAAGCAGTGTGCGCTCCCCCGCCGAAAGCTCGCGCGAGCGACGACAGCGCGAAAGCAGCACGCGCCCGCCGCCGATGAGCATAACGGGCGAATACGACAGCACCACGGCATGGTCTCCGGCACGTAGCGGCAGCGGCTCCTCCAAGCGCACTTGCACGGTACGGGTCTCGCCCACCGCCATGGGGGCCTCGCCCTCCAAAAGCATGATGCGGCCGACGACCTCGGCCGTGCCGGCCATCACATGCACGCGCGCGCCCGACTCGAGCACGTGCGGCTTGGCGCCCTCGCGACCCAGATAGGTGAACGTCATCATAAAGCGCAACGTCTGACCAAAACGGTCCGCCACGCCCAACATCTCGCCGCGGTCAAGTGCCGCGACACCGTCACCAACCAGGTTGAGCGCCACACGCTGACCAGGCAGCGCGCGCGGCGTATCGCCATGCACCTGAATCCCGCGCACGCGACAGACCGTACGCGACGGCAAGGCCATCAGCTCGTCGCCCACCGCAACCGGCGCATCGTGCAGCGTTCCCGTTACGACAGTACCGACGCCCTTGATCGTAAAGCAGCGGTCGATAGGCAGGCGCGGTGCGGCATCGGTGAGCTCGGCACGGGCACGGCAGGCATCCCAGCAGGCATTTACCTGCTCGTCGAGCACCGCAAGCAGTCCGTCGATCCCCTCGCCCGTCTTAGACGACACGGGCACAATCGGCGCGCCCGCAAACACGGTACCCGACAAAAAGTCATCGACATCGAGCTCGGCAAGCTCGGTCATCTCGGCATCGGCCAGGTCACACATCGTCAGCGCCACCACCATATGCGTGACGCCCAGCAGCTCCAGCACGTGCACGTGCTCGCGCGTCTGCGGCATCACGCCCTCGACGGCAGAGACCACCAGCACGGCAACGTCGATGCCTGTCGCACCCTGCACCATGGCGCGCAGGTAATGCGCGTGGCCCGGCACGTCGACCAGGCCGACGATCTTGCCACTCGGCAGCGCCAGCTCGCCAAAGCCCAGCTCCACGGTCATACCGCGACGGCGCTCAACCTCCAGACGGTCGGGATTCTTGCCGGTCAGAGCCTCAATCAGTGCCGACTTACCGTGGTCGACGTGGCCCGCCGTGCCAACGATAACGGGACACTCCACCAGCGCCTGAACCTCACTCATCGTGCAACCGCCTTCTCAACGCACGCGACGAGCGTCGATGCCGCCGTCTCGATATCGCGGTCGCCCACGAGTGTGCGCACATCAAACAGAATGCGGTCGTGCGAGGCGCGCGTGACGACCGGCGTGTCGAAGTCCTGGACAAGCGAGCGCTTGAGCGCGTCGACGGACAGGCGCCCGTCGACCGGGCAGACGGCCACGCACATCGTGGGCAGCTCGACGGTAGGCAGCGAACCACCACCGGGAGTCGACGACTCCTCGACGATCTCCACCTGAACGGCGCACGGGCAGCCAGCCTTATCGAGGCCCGCCACCATCAGCTCGCGCAGCTTGCGTGCGCGACGCTCCAGATGAGCCTGCGGAAGCGTGAGCATGTTGAGAACCGGCACCTCACGATGGGCAACATCCGCCCCGTCCATGTAAATGCGCAGTGTGGCCTCGAGCGCCGCCAGCGCGAGCTTGCCCGGGCGCAGGGCACGCATAAGCGGATGCGACCCGCAGGCCTGGACCAGATCGCGACGGCCCATGATAATGCCCGCTTGTGCGGCACCGAGCAGCTTATCGCCCGAGCACGACACCAAATCGAGCCCTGCCGAAACCGAAGCCGGCGTGGTTTCTTCGCCTCCGCGCACCAAGATGTCGTCGGGCAACAGCGCGCCCGAGCCCTGGTCCTCGTAGAACAGCAGGCCATGCTTGTGAGCAAGCGCCGCAAGCTCCCGAGAGCCCACCTCCTCGTGAAAGCCCTCAATGCGATAGTTGGAAGGATGGACCTTAAGGATCATGGCCGTTTCGGGCGTGATGGCGCGCTCGTAGTCGCCCAGGTGCGTGCGGTTGGTGGCGCCGACCTCGACGAGTTTGGCGCCCGAAGCCGCCA
>CABSBA010000220.1 GCA_902475825.1 uncultured Collinsella sp.
GTGAGCTCGCCGCCGAAGTGCTGCTCAACCATGTGGATTGGGCCGCCCGCGTGCCATTTTATTTACGCCATTGACCTCTTCCATCACCGGATTAAAAAACATTTCTTGACGACTCATGTGAACTCCTTCCCAGAGCTGTTCAGACATACCGCCGACAGAACATAACGCCTAAGTATTGATGATAATTCTTGACCCGCCCAGTAGTTTCTCTTTGGCTGTTGAGCAGTCATTTTCTGCTGGTAGACGCGCTGCTGGCCGAGCAGTTGTTATTGGCTATGGCCTCAACCGATGACTTTTGTGCAGGAAGGTTCCGTGCAATCGGTACTTATGCGGACCAGAACATCTGCGTTGCAATGAGTCTCGGCGAATGCCACATCGTCCTCTCTGCCCTCCGCCGCGAAGCAGCCTACCAGGATGGCGGATGTTGGGCTGAGCATGTTGCGTAAGTCGCGCAGAATCGCATTTATCGGGCGGTTGTCGTCGAGCATTTCGAGTCCGTCGATCACAACCACGACGTCCTTTAGCACCGCCCTATTCCACGTCTGGTCGCCGAGCAACCAACTCGTTAAAAGGTCCATGGTCATGTTGTCTTCGACAAAGATGCCCAAGTTGCGCTGCTTGAGGCACATCGTTGCGCGGATTGCCTCAACCTGTTGCTCCTCAAGATCCGCCGGCAGCTTGACGCCCATCTCGGCACGAATAAGCCGGGCAATCGCATCCTCTTCACGCTCCCGAATCGGCACGTAAAGCACGGCGCACTGCTCACTCAGGCGCAGCACCGCGTGTGCCAGCACGTTCGAAACGTCTTCATGCGCACCGCCAATCACGCTGAGCTTGCCCAGCCCAACGCCGCCACCTAGGGCGTCATCGGCCGACATGCCGGCTTTCAACAAGCGCGGAGCTGCGAACAGTGACGTTTCCACACCACGGTCGAGTCCAGAAGCCAGTCGATTGCGAAACCCGCTGAGGTCAAAAGCCTCGTCATCACGCTCTCCGCGATTCCCGCGGCACCGATTCGCGGACAGCGGCATCACGCCCGGGAAGCTCATCATCTCGCCCATGCTCACAGAACGTCCAATTCGGTCGTCCCTGGAGTCCATCTTTAGCGTCATCGCAACCCTCCTAACGCCTACCGCGCTTACCAGTAGCCTTAAAATTCCAAATCGGCTTGAGTCGGTGAATAGCATCAACCGTCGGGTCCATGAGTCTCAATACATCATCCGCAGGCTTATACGCTTCGGGCGACTCATCGAGCGTCGTCTCGCATGCACTCGGACAGTAGATGCCGGCATCGCGCATCTCGTTAACGAACGACCTGGTATCGAGCGTTTGGAACGCTTTGGTGCGGCTCATCGCACGACCCGTCCCATGCGGCGCCGAGCAGTTCCAGTCCTCGTTTCCCTTGCCGCGCGCAATAACGGCACCGTCGCGCATGTTGAACGGAATCAGCACCATCTCGTCCGCATGAGCGCTAATAGCGCCCTTGCGAATCATGCCGCCTTCCGAGATGTAGTTGTGCATGGTGGTAAAGCCGTCTCCGTCGAGTCGAATTCCCGTACGCTCAACAATCTGCGAGACAATCGCCTTGCGGTTCTGATTCGAGAAGCGTTGGCAGTTATGCATATCGACGAGATACTCGGCAGAAAGATCTCCCACGAGATACTTAAGCTCGTCGGGGATATCTGCCGTGCACGTCTTCTGCGCCAGCGCCTGATGGTGCTCCGCCGTCTGCTTGCCCATGTTGCGCGAGCCGGTGTGCACGACCAGATATTGGCACCCATCCTCGTCCTCGTCGAGTTCAATGAAGTGGTTGCCGCCGCCCAGCGTGCCCATGGAGCGCTCAACCTTGCGTTTATCCTGCAGCCAATCACGCGACTCCATGTCAAAGTCCGCAAGTACGCAGGTAGGATCGCGATGAAGGCTAAAGCCCGTAGGCACCGCGCGCTTCACATCGCGATTGAACTGAATGAGGTCGTCGCACGCGATGGTTTCCGCAAGCGGCACACAGTACATCCCGCATCCGATGTCGACCCCCACCAAGTTGGGAATGACCTTGTCGCCCAAGTTTGCCGTAAAACCGATCACGCAGCCCATGCCCTTGTGCGCATCGGGCATGATGCGGATCTTGGCGCCTTCGAATGCCGGGCAGCTGGAGATCTCCTCGATCTGCTCCTTGGTTGAATCCTCAAGATTCTCGGCAAAGACTTTGATGTCTGCCATCGCATTTCTCCTGTTCTGATCCTTGTAAACCGGAACCGGCCCCAAGCCAATAGAGCGCATGTCACACCAACCAGCCAAACCGCCGATCTCCGTTTAACCACCTTTCGCCCTATTCGGGCTCTTATTGCTGCGAATACTACGGTCGCGCGGGCTACAATGAGTCCCAATAACGGGTCTTGTTTTAAATCTCCGGTTGGTACGATGCCGGCGAAAGGAGACAACGTGGCGAACAGACCAAATCAAAAGCTCAGGCTTCTGTTCCTGCTTAAAACCTTGATGGAAAAGACCGACAGCACACACGGGCTCACGACGCAGCAGATCATCGAGGAGCTCGCTTATCGCGACCTCGATGTCGAACGAAAGGCCATCTATCGCGACCTGCAAACGCTTCGCAACTTTGGGCTCAACATCGACCAGCGCGGCGGCAAGGAATGGGCGTTGGTCTCACGCCCGTTCGACCTGCAAGAGCTCATCATGCTTGTTGACGCCGTGCAAAGTTCACCGTTTTTGACCGATGAGCTGACCGACCACCTCATCGGCAAACTGCAGAGCCTCGCCAGCCTGGACGAACGCGAGCTGATGCACAAGCGCGTCGACGTGCCTTCGCGTGTGAAGATGCAAAACTCCGATGCCCTGCTCAACATCGACTTGATTCAGCAGGCTATGCGCGAAAAACGCAAGATTCGGTTTCGTTACTTCCACTACAACGCCGCCAAGCAAAAGACCCTTAATCATGACGGAAAGACCTACGAGCTCACACCCGTACGCCTTATCTACTCCGACGAACTCTATTACATGATCGGGTTTCGAG
>CABSBA010000221.1 GCA_902475825.1 uncultured Collinsella sp.
GCTTTCGAAGGGCGACAAGCTCTTTACGATCAATGCCCCGGCCGATTTTGTCTCCAAGCAGATCATTGACGTGCTGAGCTCCAAGCTCATCAAGCGCGGCATCGACCTCAAGGCTGTCTCTTGGGACGCGCCGCAGGCGGCTTCGGGCGGTACCGTGCGCGTGCTCGGCCATATCGTCGAGGGCATCGACCAGACGACCGCCAAGAAGATCAATAAGGACATCAAGGATCAAAAGCTCAAGGTCAAGGTGACCATCGAGGCCGATAAGCTGCGCGTTACCTCGGCCTCTAAGGACGCGCTTCAGACGGTGATCCAGTTCCTGCGCGACCAGGACTACGGTCAGCCGCTGCAGTTTACCAACTACCGCTAATTTACTCGAAAGGACCGCTCTCCAACATGGATACTCCGTTGGGTTCCGTACTCTATATCACGCTTGGCTGCGCCAAGAACGAGGTCGATACCGACCGTATGCGTTCGCTGCTGACCGCCGCAGGCTACGAGGAGGCATTCGATCCGCAGGATGCCGATATCGCCATCGTCAATACGTGCTCGTTCCTTGCCTCTGCAACGTCCGAGAGCATCGAGACCACGCTCGAGCTTGCCAACGAGGTGCAGGACGGCGTTCGTTCCTGCCCGATCGTCATGTGCGGCTGCGTGCCGTCACGCTACGGGGATGACCTGCCCGACGAGCTTCCCGAGGTCGCGGCCTTTGTGAAGGCCGACGAGGAAGACGGCATCGTGGCGGTCATCGATGACGTACTGGGCGTGGAACGCGAGATTGCCGCCTATATTCCGCAGGTCAAGCGCACCGTCGAGGGCGCTGTCGCCTACGTCAAGATCTCTGATGGCTGCAACCGCTTTTGTAGCTTCTGCATGATCCCGTATATCCGCGGTCGTTATCACTCGCGCAATGCCGAGAGCATTATCTCCGAGGTGCGCGACCTGGTCGCCGGCGGTGTGCGCGAGATCGTACTGATCGGTCAGGACACGGGCATCTGGGGTACCGACTTTGCCGACGAGGACCTCGCCGAGGGCTCGCCGCGCAATCTGGCGCAGCTGCTGCAGGCCGTTGCTGGGGCGGTGCGTCCTCATAACGTGTGGGTCCGCGTACTCTACCTGCAGCCCGAGGGCATGACCGACGAGCTTATCGAGACCATTCGCGATACGCCCGAGGTGCTGCCCTATATCGATATCCCCGTGCAGCACTGCGATGCGCGCATCCTTAAGGCCATGCGTCGCTCCGGTTCGCGCCAGGAGCTCGAGGATCTGTTCCGCGACCTGCGCGAGCGCATCCCCGGCATCGTGATTCGCTCCACGGCCATGGTGGGTTTCCCGACCGAGACCGACGACGAGTTCCGCGATCTTATCGACTTTATGGACACCGTGGGTTTCGACTACACGAGCGTCTTTGCCTACTCGCGTGAGGAGGGCAGCCTGGCCGCCAAGATGGAGGACCAGGTCGATGAGGAGGTCAAGCTCGAGCGCGCCCAGGAGGCCATGGATCTGGCCGAGTCGCTCGGTTTTGCTGCAACTGCCGCACATGTGGGCGAGCGCGCCCAGGTGATCGTCGACGGTATCGAGGAGACCGAGGACGGTGCCGAGCTCATCGGACACGCCTGGTTCCAGGCGCCCGATTCCGACGGTGCGGTGCATCTGGATGCCAGCGAGGCATCTGTGGGCGATATTCTGACGGTCGAGTTCACCGATAGCTTCTGCTACGAGCTTATCGGTCATGTTGTTGAGTAGGAGAGCGTCGTGGCTAACGAGAGCAATAAGGAACTGACGAGTGTTTGGACGCCCGCCAACATCGTGACGTGCGTGCGCATCGTCTTTATTCCGGTGTTCATGATCGTGTCGGCGCTGTCTCACACAAGCGTTGCCGGTACGGATTGGAGCACCTTCGACGGCCCGCTCGCCGCCGCCGCCTTTATTCTGTACGTCATCCTGTCGTGCACCGATAAGGTCGACGGCTACCTGGCTCGTTCGCGCAACGAGATCACCGACTTCGGTAAGTTTCTGGATCCCATCGCCGATAAGTTGCTCGTGTTCTCGGCCCTGCTGCTGTTCTTGGATTTTGGTACCGTAACCGTGTGGTCGGTGTTCATCATCCTGTTCCGTGAGCTGTTGGTGAGCGCCCTTCGTATGGTCGCAAGTGCTGCCGGTGTGGTCGTTGCCGCCGACAAGCTCGGCAAGTATAAGACGGCGACCACGATGGTCTCTATCTGCGGCTATCTGTGCGTCTTTGCGATGGCCGGTCTTCAGCTGGGGCCGGTGTCGCTGCTGCTCGGCGTCTATTCGGTGTCGCGCTTCCTGTACGTCATCGCCGTGATTTTGACCATTGTCTCGGGCGCCCAGTACTTCTGGAACTGCCGCAAGATCGTCTTTTCGGTCTAGGTCCTGGTGGGTATGACGGAGTCTTATTTACAGATTGCCGCAAACAACGAGGAGATGGCGCGTGATATTGTCAAGCGCGCGAGTGCCCGTGGTGTGACGGTGTCGACGGCGGAGTCGTTGACGGCGGGCATGATCGCCTCGACGATTGCCGATATCCCGGGTGCCTCGGCGGTGCTTCGTGGCGGTGCGGTGACCTATTGCGATGAAATCAAGCATCGCGTGCTTGGCGTCGAGCAGGAAACGCTCGATCGGTTTAGCGCCGTGTCGCACCAGACGGCGCGTGAGATGGCCGCGGGCTCGCTGGACCTTTATCAGAGCGATATAGCCGTAAGCGCAACGGGCTATGCTGGGCCCGGTGGCGGCACCGAGCAAGATCCCGCCGGCACGTTCTATATTGGCTGGGCGTATCGCGCGGCCGATGGGGGAGCGCCGGTTGTCGAGTCTGCGCGCTGTCATTACGAAGGCGATCGATCGTGCGTTCGTGCCCATGCGGTCGCGGAGGCTTTGGGACGCATTGTCCGCGTGCTCAACTCTATGGAATAGACATGGTTTAAGGGGCCTTAGGGCCCCTTAATTGTGGAGATAGGGACCTTTGACGGTATTGGTGTTTGCGCTGGTACA
>CABSBA010000222.1 GCA_902475825.1 uncultured Collinsella sp.
GCCTGCAGCCACAGCGGCAACACGCAAGAGGTCGTCGACGGCTGCGAGATGGCGCTGGCGGCCGGTGCCGAGGTCGTTGCCCTCACCGACTGCGAGGGCTCCAAGATCGACAACGGCAAGTGGACCACCTGGGTCTACCCCTGGGGCGAGGGCGTGCCGCAGGCCGAGGTGCCTCAGGGCATCGGCGCTCTGATCGCCGCCGAGCTGCTCGACCAGCAGGAAGGCTACGAGGCACTCGCCGACATGTACGAGGGCCTAAAGCAGATGGATGCGCTGCTGCCCGCCGCCCGCGAGAAGGTCAACGCCGAGCTGGGCGCCCGCTTTGCCGAGCTCTGTCAGCAGCACAAGTTCTTCTATATCCTGGGCTCCGGACCCAACTTTAGCCAGACCTACGCCATGGCCATCTGCTCGCTCATGGAGATGCAGTGGCAGCACTGCTGCTACATCCACTCCGGCGAGTATTTCCACGGTCCTTTCGAGGCTACCGAGCCCGGCGTGTTCTACTTTGTGCAGCTCGGATCGGGCGAGTGCCGCCCCATGGAGGAGCGCGCGCTGGCGTTCCTCAGCACGCACACCGATACGGTTATGGTGCTCGATGCACTCGAGTACGGCGTGGGCGAGGTGCCCGCCAGCGTGCGTTCGTACCTGGAGCCGATATTCTTCTACAACATGAGCTGCGAGCTGCGCGCCGCCCGCGGAAAGGTGTTCGACCACAGCCCTGAGATTCGTCGCTACATGGGCATCGAGCAGTACTAGGTAACGGGAAAAGCATTCACCTTCGATTCGCAAGCGAACAGCGTGCGTAAAAAGCGGGCCGCGCCGGGGATTTCCGGCGCGGCCCGCTTAGTATCGCGCTTAGATTCGCAAGGTTGCGGCAGCCAGCGGCCTACTTTGCGTCGTAGGCCTCGGCGTCCCACCAGTCGAGCTGGGCGATGTTGTCGCGGATGTGCTGGCAGCTCTTGTGGAAGCCCTCGAGCTCGTACTCGGACAGGTCGAGCGCGTAGACCTCCTCGACGCCCTCGGCGCCGATCACGCACGGCAGGGATGTGAAGATGCCCTCCTCGCCATACTGGCCGGTCATAAGCGTAGAGGCCGAAAGCACGGCGTGCTCGTTGTGCAGCACGGCGGCGCAGACGCGCGCGGCGGAGTTGGCAACGGCGTACTCGGTGCACTGCTTGCCCTGGTAGGTCACATAGCCGCCCTTGCGTGCAAGCTCCTCGACCTCCATGTGGTCGAAGGCGTACTTGTCGGGGTTCTCGGCCTGAAGCTCGTTGAGGTTTTTGCCAGCGATGGTTGCGGCCTTAAAGGCAGCAAGCTGGCTAAAGCCGTGCTCGCCGATCATGTAGGCGTCGATGGACTTGGGGCTCACGCCGACCTTCTTGGAGATCTCGGTGCGCAAGCGGGCGGAGTCCAGACCGCAGCCCGAGCCGATGATCTTCTTGGGATCGTAGCCGGTCAGGTGCCACAGCTCGGTGCACACGACGTCGCAGGGGTTGGAGATGCTCACGAAGATGCCGTCAAAGCCGGCGTCGACGATGCGCTTGGCAAAGGTGCGGGCGGCGTCGGTGGTAAAGAACAGCTCGCCGTCGCGGTTGCCGGCGGCCAGCGCGACCTTGCCGGCGGCGTTGACGATGACGTCGCAGCAGGCCAGCTCCTCGTAGTGGTCGTAGCAGTTGACGATCTTGGTGTTGTACGGGACAAACGAAAGGGAGTCGCGCAGGTCCTGGACCTCGGACGTCACCTTGGCCTCGTTGATATCGCACAGGTACAGCTCATCGGCAATGCCCTGCATGAGCAGACTGTTGGCGACATGTGCTCCTACGTGGCCCTGGCCGACCACACCGATCTTACGCGTCTGGTACATATATGTATCCTTTCGGCCGAGTTTTCGCGTCGAACCATTGTAGCGTCCTGTTGCCACTTTGCTAGGCTAAAGCGCCATAGATTTTTGGGACATGCCGTAATCTCTACTTTTGGAGCGATTTGGGCCGCTGACGGTATCGCTGGGCGATGTGCTCGCGCGGACGGGGCCGCTCGTTGTACCATAGCTGCAACTGACTCGTAAGGAGCATCCATGCCCATTCGCATCCCCGACGCCCTCCCTGCCGCCGCGCAGCTCGAGAGCGAGAACATCTTTGTCATGACCGAGTACCGCGCGCTGCACCAAGACATCCGCCCGCTGCGCGTGCTCATCCTCAACCTCATGCCCACCAAGATTGCCACCGAGACGCAGATCATGCGCAAGCTCTCCAACACGCCGCTGCAGGTGGAGGTGGACCTGCTGCGCACCAAGACGCACGAGGCCACGCACGTGAGCGCCGGCCACCTGGAGACGTTCTACCGCACGTTCGACGACATCCGCGACATCCACTACGACGGCCTGATCATCACGGGCGCCCCGGTGGAGCAGATGCCGTTCGAGGAGGTCGACTACTGGCCCGAGCTCTGCCAGATCATGGATTGGTCCACCACGCACGTGCACTCTACGCTGCACATTTGCTGGGGTGCACAGGCCGGTCTGTACCATCATTACGGTATCCAGAAGTACGACCTGCCGGCAAAGGCGAGCGGTGTGTTCGAGCATTATCTGGTGAAGCCGCAAAGCCCGCTGGTCCGCGGCTTCGACGACCGTTTCTATGCCGTGCATTCGCGCAACACCGATGTGCGCCGCAAGGACGTGGAGGCCGAGCCGCAGCTTGAGGTCGTGGCCGTGTCCGACGAGGTGGGCTTGTACATCGTCAAGTCGACCGACAGCCGCCGCTTCTTTGTCTTTGGCCATCCCGAGTACGATACCGACACGTTGCGCTTGGAGTACGAGCGCGACGTGAAGCGCGGGCTCAACCCCCAGGTGCCGGCGCATTACTTCCCGAACGACGACCCCACCGCCGAGCCGCGTAACGTCTGGCGCAGCCAGGCTCAGCTGTTCTACACCAACTGGCTCAACTACTACGTCTACCAGACCACGCCCTACGACCTGGCCCGCGCCGGCGAGGAGCACTAGGC
>CABSBA010000223.1 GCA_902475825.1 uncultured Collinsella sp.
TCAAAGCGCCCCGTGGGCATTCGTTCGCGGGGCGCTTTGCGCATTTGAGCGCGAGCGAGGCGAGCTGAAGAGTATTTTTGGGTATCGTTAAATCAGTTGCGGTGAAATACGGACTGTTTTGGCTGTCAAAAGCCTTATCTACTCCGTATTCCACCGCAACTTTTTGTGGGGTGGGCTAGAGACGCTGCATGCGGTACCCGACACCCATGTGCGTCTGAATCATCTTGGGGTGAGAGGGGTCTGCCTCGATCTTCTTGCGCAGAGTGCGCATGAACACGCGCAGGCTCGCCAGATCGCTGTCCCAGCTCGTGCCCCATATCTCGCGGGTGATGAAGGTGTGGGTGAGCACCTTGTCGACGTTTTTCGCCAGAAGGACGAGCAATTTGTACTCGGTTGGGGTGAGCGAGAGCTCGCGTCCGTCTTTCGTCGCGTATCCCGCGGCGTAGTCGATATGCAGCGGACCGTTGTCGAACGTGCTCGCTTTTGTCGACTCGCTCGACGCCATCGAGGAACGCCTCAAATTCGCACGGACGCGCGCGAGCAACTCATCCACAGAAAAGGGCTTGGTGAGGTAGTCGTCTGCCCCTGCGTCAAGTGCTGCAATCTTGTCGGAATCTTCGGTGCGCGCCGAAATGACGATAATGGGGACTGCCGACCAGCTTCGGATTTTCGTGATGACCTCGATACCGTCAATGTCGGGAAGGCCGAGGTCGAGCATGATGAGGCTGGGGCCATGCGACACCGCATCCATGATGGCGGCCTGGCCGTTGCAAACCTTGCTCACGACATAGCCGTGGAGGTCAAGCGCGGTCGAAACGAGGTTTTGAACGGTCAGGTCATCTTCGACCAGGAGGATGCGTGGCTTAGCGGCATTATTCATGAATCTCGATCTCCTCAGCGGGCAGGGTAAAACGGAAGACGGCCCCATGGGGGTGGTTGTCGCGAACTTCGATGACGCCGCCATGCGCCTCCACGATGGAGCGGCAGAGCGACAGCCCAAGGCCGATGCTTCGACGCGAATCCACGGGCCGCGTATTGCCTGAGGTAAAGAAGCGCTCAAAGATATGAGGCTTGTCGCAGTCTGCCACACCCGGCCCATCGTCTGCGACGTCCACCACGACGAACGCGCCCTCGCGACGTGCGCTGACGGTGACAGTCGAGTCCTCGGGCGTGTATTTGAAGGCGTTCATGATGAGATTCGTAAGCACCTGCATGATGAGATGGACGTCGACGCGTACCAGCAGGATGTCGTCAGTGTGCTCGATGGTGACGGCATGTCCATGCGATGCTTGGGCGACATGGCTGAGGGCGGCCTCGATGACCTCGTCGATGAGCTCGGATGTGAGGTTGAGGCGAATGGTGCCGTCCTCGACGCGTGTGATGGCGAGGAGGTTCTCCACGGTATCGATAAGCCAGAGGGAGTCATCGTAGATGGCATCGGCAAGATCGCAGCGTTGTTCGAGGCTGAGCCTCTCGTCGCTCTTCCGAAGGATTGCCGCAGATCCGGATATAGCCGTGAGGGGTGTCCTCAAATCGTGGCCGATGGAGCGCAAAAGGTTGGCGCGCAGCTGCTCGTTTTTCGCCAAGACCGCAGCCTCTTCGCGCTCTTGCGCCGCTCGGTCACTTTCGAGCGCCAAGGCGCATTCACCTACGATAGATAGGACGATCGAATGCTCGAAGGCTTCGGTCTCGCGCCCCTCCAGGGCGATGCCGATGACACCGAATACCTTGCCGCCGGTGCGAACAGCGAGGTAGAGACAGCGCGCCTCAGGCAGGGTCCGCGTGCTTGCGCCCGCGCGCTTGTTGTTGGTGTAGGTCCAGGTTGCAACGGCGCGCTCGTAGTCGGTGAGCAGTGACGCGGATCGGTTTTCGGTGCCAGCGGACTCATAGAGCGCCTTGCCGAGCGTGCCGTGTTCGGCGGGGTAGAAGACCACGTCGAGTTTTAGCAGTTTGACGAGTTGGTTCATGGCGACGCGGGCGCACTCCTCCGCGCTATGGGCTTGCTGTAAGAGCTGGTTCGTTTCGAGGAGTACGCGCGTTTTGAATGCGTTCTCGGCGGAGGTACGGGCATTGTCGGCGATGCGCGCAGTTAACTCGCCGGCGACCATAGCGGTAGCGAACATGATGCCGAACGTGACCAGATAGCTTCGGTCGTAGCTGGCGAGCGAAAACAGAGGCGTGACGAAGCAGAAGTTGTAAAGCACTACAGAGAGCACGCTCGATACGATCGTGCAGATACGCCCCGTCGTGGTGACGGCGGTCAGCAGGGCCGTGAGGATATAGAGGGATATGATGCTGGAATCGGCAAATCCCAGATGGCGGAAAGCCGTGCCGATCGCCGTGGCGACAAGAGAGAGGGCCAGCGTGCGAAGCACGTTTCGGCTGCTGGGCGGCTGCAGGGCGAGCGCATGGCGGCGTCCTTTGGGTCGGGAGGGCGGAGTCGACTGGTCTGGAATGATGTAAATGTCGAGGTTCGGGGCGAATGTTATGAGCTGTTCTACGAGAGATTTGCGGCCGAAGAGGGCCTGACGGACGCTGCTGCGCTCGCCCGTGCGCCCCATGACGATCTTCGAAATGCCCGACAGGCGCGCGAACTCGGAGATCTGAAACGCGACGTCGTCGCCATAGACGGTTTCCATATGCGCTCCGAGCTGCTCGGCTAGGGCGATATTGGCTGCAAGCTTGGCGCGCTCATCATCGCTCATGGCTTGCGTGCGCGGGCTTTCTACGAACAGGGCGACGAGCTCGCTGCGAAACGCTTTCGCCATGCGTGCGGCGGCACGGACGATGCGGGGATTGGTCGGCGCCGGGGAGACACAGACTAAGATACGCTCCCTGGTGTAGTAGTCACGGTTTCCCAGCACGCGTGCGGCGTCCGTGAGGCGGCCGGTGCGATCGGCGCAGCGGCGCAGCGCGATTTCTCGGAGTGCGGTGAGGTTCTCGACGGTAAAAAAATGTTGTTG
>CABSBA010000224.1 GCA_902475825.1 uncultured Collinsella sp.
CGGCAGCACTCTCCAACCACAGGCCCCTGTTTCCGCCCCGAAATTCTGCCGCCACTGTGGCACCCCGCTCGTACCAGAAGCCAAGTTCTGCCCCAAATGCGGTCATCCGGTTGAATAGCATCTGACAAGCAAACCCACAGCCAAATCGGGCCGCCCCTCACGGGACGGCCCTTTTGCTTGGAAGACCAGCGAACGACACTGTCATGGACGAGCGCCAAGTTGTTCGTGACAGATCATGCGGAAACTGCGACCCATTTTGAGGCCTCAAACTGGGACGCAGTTTCCGATTGAACCCTGTCTGGGAAACCGCATCCCGTTCTGAGCCGATATTCCGGGTCGCAGTTTCCGCTAGGGGCCCCAACCGGAAAGCGCATCCCAGAATTCAGCCTAAAAATGGGCCACAGTTTCCGGAGCCAAGCCGCGGCGCGCATAAAAAACGGGTGCAGACCGAAGTCCGCACCCGTAAATGTCGATGCTCGAAGGCTTATTTGCGCATCAAGCCGCCGCGCTCGTCGATGGCGTCCCAGAAGGCGCTGGCAAAGCGAGGATCGCTTGCGGCCATGAGGGCGTTGGTGGCCATCCAGCCAGACGGGGTGCCGGTGTCGTAGCCCGACAGCGGGTCGATGACGACAGCGTACATGGCCTCGCGGTCGAGCGAGCGGGCCATGGCGTCGGTGAGCTGGATCTCGCCGCCCTTGCCGGCCTGCTGATCGGCCAGCAGGTCCATGACCAGCGGGCTCAGCAGGTAACGACCGACGATGTACAGGTTGGACGGAGCCGCCTCGGGAGCGGGCTTCTCGACCAAACCGCCGATGCGCCAAACGGCACCGGGCTCGTCGTCGGCAGCATTCTCGAAGCCCTCGAGCGAGCCAACGCGATCGCCGGCGATGACGCCGTAGCGGCTGACTTCCTCGGGAGCGCACGCGGCAACGGCGATAACCGAAGCGCCACCGTGCTCCTTGGAAACGGCGAGCATCTTGTCGCAGATGTCACGGTTGGGCACAACGTAGTCGCCCAGAAGAACCAGGAAGTTCTCCCCCGCCACAGCGTCGGCGGCAGAGCGAATGGCGTGACCGAGGCCCTTGGGCTCGTACTGATAACGGAAGTCGACCGGCATACCGCCCGCATGGGCAACGGCGTCGGCGTAAGCATCCTTACCGCGCTCGCGCAGCAGATTCTCGAGCGAGCGATCGGGCTGAAAGTAGCTCAGCAGCTCGGGCTTACCGGGAGAGGTAACGATGATGGCGTCGTCGACCTCCTCGGGGTCGAGCGCTTCCTCAACGACATACTGAATGACCGGCTTGTCGAGCACCGGCAGCATCTCTTTGGGCGTGCACTTAGTGCCAGGCAGAAAACGCGTGCCAAGACCGGCGGCGGGGATGATTGCCTTCATGTTATTCAAGGATCCTTTCGCAGGCGCAGAATGCGCCCTGTGCGTGCGGCGCGACGGCCGCAGACCAAATTGCGATACCGAAGTATCTTACCGCCGGAGACATACGTCGCCGTAAGGCAAACGCAATTCTTCAGCAGGTCAACGCAAATTATTGCTCGAATGGTGCAATTTTACGCCCCAGCGGTAACGGGATTGGCACGGCAAAGACAGCGGTGTTCTGCGTGCCGAGCAATGGGAATGAGGGGCCAAAACAAAAAAGACGGGGCTCGCAATGCGAACCCCGTCTGCAAAGAAATCTGGCGAGAAAGCCTGATTACTTGAGGGTGACAGCAGCGCCAGCAGCCTCGAGCTTCTCCTTGGCAGCCTCGGCGTCCTCCTTCTTGGCACCCTCGAGAACAGCCTTGGGAGCGCCCTCGACGACCTCCTTGGCCTCCTTCAGGCCAAGGTTGGTGAGCTCACGGACGGCCTTGATGACCTGGATCTTGTTGTCGCCGAAGCCCTCGAGCACGACGTCAAACTCGGTCTTCTCCTCGGCCTCAGCAGCGCCAGCAGCGGGAGCGGCGACAACAGCGGCAGGAGCAGCGGCGGAAACGCCGAAGGTGTCCTCGATAGCCTTGACGAGCTCGGAAGCCTCGAGAAGGGTCATTTCCTTAAGAGCATCGATGATCTCATCGGTGGTAAGCTTAGCCATTTCTAAGTCCTTTCGGTTTCCGTGCGGATGCACGGAGATCAGTTAAAACACGGCGCGAATGCGCCAGGGGTGCGGCGTTGCCGCCGCGGGTGAAAACAGCGACTAGGCTGCCTTCTGCTCGGAGACCTGCTGGATCGAACGAGCGAGACCAGAGGAAACGCCGTTGACGCAGACAGCGATGTCGCGAGCGAAACCGGAGATGAGACCGGCGATCTGGCCGAGAAGCTGATCCTTGGTGGGCAGCTCGGCGATAGCCTTAACATCATCAGCGGAAACGGCCTTGCCGTCGGAGATACCGCCCTTGATCTCAAGGACGCCCTTGGACTGAGCGGAGAAGTCCTTAAGGGCCTTAGCGGCCTCGACCGGCTCGGACTCGTAGAACACATAAGCGACGGGGCCGGCGAGGATCTCGTCGAGCTCGGGCTGCTCCTGGTTCTTGAGAGCGATCTTGACCAGGTTGTTCTTGTAGACCTTCATCTCGGCGCCGCACTCGCGAAGCTGATGACGCAGCTCCTGAGCCTGCTTAACCGTCAGACCGTTGTAGTTGACGACGAACAGACCGGCGTTCTCGGCGATACGGGACTCGATCTCTGCAACCTTGTCGATTTTGTACTGCTGGGGCATGAATTACACCTCCTCGAATTCTTTCCGGGCACGGTCCGCCACAAGGACGTGACGGGGGCATGTCCAAAAAGAAAGCCCCCGCGCTGCATGAGCGACGGGGGCGAGAAGACATATCTACTCGACCACCTCGGCTGGCGGGATATCCCATTAAGCTCGCGGGCGATGCCCGTTTGCACCGGCTGTCTCTGGCAGCGGATTCGTGCGTGAACCGAAAGTATTATGGCGGGGACCCCGGCGTCGGTCAACGGA
>CABSBA010000225.1 GCA_902475825.1 uncultured Collinsella sp.
CAGGCCGAGGTGTTCCTTCGGTGTGACGTAGCACAGCATGGCGGTGCCGTAGCGGGGGCGCCGCAACCGCCGCGTACCAAACGGAAGGTTCCACGAAGGTGGCAGGCAAGGGTAAGACCATGTGGGACGATTACCTTGTCGCCCAGGGTCGCTTTTTGCCCGACCCGGCCAGTGATTTCTACAACCGCTACGAGGAGGATATCCGCCTTTCTGCCGAGCATGGACTCAACGCCATTCGTGTGTCCATCGCCTGGACCCGCATCTTCCCCAACGGCGACGATGCCGAACCCCTCGCCGAGGGCGTTAAGCACTACCACGAGCTGTTCGCCTGCTGCAAAAAGTATGGCGTCGAGCCCTATGTGTCCCTGCATCACTTTGACTCCCCCGCCGCCCTGTTCAACCAGGGCGACTGGCTCAACCGCAAGACCGTCGACGCCTATGTGCGCTATGCCGAGTTCTGCTTCCGCGAGTTCCGCGAGGTCAAGAATTGGTTCACCATCAACGAGCTCATCAGCCTCTCGCACTCCCAATACATCCAAGGCAACTTCCCGCCCAACCATCACTTTGATGTGACGAGCGGCATCCAGAGCCAGCACAACGAGCTCGTTGCCCACGCCCGCGCCGTCAACCTGTATAAGGATCTTGACGAGACCGAGCACCTGGGCGGACGCATTGGCATGGTCAACGTCCTGACGCCGGCATATCCTGCCACCGACTCGCCCGCCGACCAGCACGCCGCCGACCTGTACAACGCCTTCTACACCGACTTCATCATGGACGGCGCCTTCCTGGGTCACTACTCCGCGCGCACCCTCTCACTCATCAACGAGATTCTGCGTGCCAACAACGCCACACTTACGGTTGAGGACAGCGACATGGAGGAGCTCGCCAAGGCGGCGCCCCGCAACGATATGTTCGGCCTCAACTACTATCAGTCGGCGTTTATCGCCGCCTACGATGGCGAGTCAACCAACAGCTTTAACGGCACCGGAGACAAGGGCACCTCGTGCTTTAAGTTTAAGGGCGTCGGGCAGCAGGTCGATATGCCGGGTATCCCCACCACCGACTGGGATTGGCTCATCTACCCGCAAGGCCTCTACGACACGCTCAAGCACATCAGCGCCACCTATCCCAACCTCCCCGTCATCTATATCACCGAAAACGGCCTGGGCCACAAGGACCCCGAGCCCGACGCAAACGGCATCGTCGCCGATCCCGAGCGCATCGACTTTGTCGACCAGCACATGGAGAAGGTGCTCCGGGCGCGCGCCGAGGGCGTCGACGTCCAGGGCTACTTTATCTGGAGCCTGCAGGACCAGTTCTCGTGGGCCAACGGCTATAACAAGCGCTACGGCCTGTTCTACATCGACTTCGACACGCAAAAACGCTACATCAAGCAGTCGGCACTCTGGTACAAGGAGCTCGCCGACACTATGGCGGACGCGCAGTAGCGCATCGCCTCGCTTTCCCCCGAGAGGGGAGCGGCCCTATGCGATACAAACCCAGCCGCTCCCCTCTCTCCCCCTGGGACCGACCCCGCCTGCACCCGGGCTTTTAGCAAGCGGGAGACCATATAGGTTTTCAACGTCCATGCCATTAAGATTTCATGCAAAGAGGAGCGTGAACTATGGAATCGATCGTTAAGTTCTTGGAGAAAGGTCAGCCGTACTTCGACAAGGTCTCTAAGAACATCTACCTTCAGGCCATTAAAGACGGCTTTTTGGCAGCAATGCCTATCATCCTGTCTTCTTCTGTCTTCCTGCTTATTTCGACCCTGCCGGGCGTTGTCGCCACGGTCGGCGGCTTTACGCTGCCCGACTGGTGGAACGTCGACGTCGTGAACTTCTGCAACAAGGTTTACAACTTCACGATGGGCGTCGTGGGCATCATGGTCGCCGGCACCACCGCAAGCGCGCTGACCGGCTCCAAGAACCGCCGCATGCCTGCCGGCAAGGCCATCAACGCCACGAGCACCATGGTCGCCGCCATGTGCGCTATGCTCATCTTGGCCGTTACCCAGACGAGTGCCAAGATCGACGGCGCCGATGTCTCGGTGTTCTTTACCGACAACATGGGCACCAAGGGCCTACTGAGCTCCTTTGTCGCCGCATTTGCCACGGTCAACATCTATGCCTTCTGCATTAAGCGAGACATCACCATCAAGCTGCCCAAAGAAGTCCCCGGCGCCATCGCCCAGAACTTCCGCGACATCTTCGCCTTCAGCTTCTCCATCCTGTTTGTCGCCGTCATCGACGTTATCTGCCGCACCTGCTTGGCCGTCCCGTTTGCCAACGTCATCTCCACGCTGGTGAGCCCGCTGTTCGCCGCTGCCGATTCCTACGCCGGCCTCGCCCTCATCTGGTTCATGATCCCGCTGTTCTGGTTCATGGGCATCCACGGCCCCTCGGTCGAAACTGCACCTGAGCAGGCAGCGGCTCCCGAGACGAACGCTGAAGCGGCAGACCCCAAGAAAAAGGATGGCTTCTTCAACAAGAAGGCCCGGGAGCTGGAGGCTGTGAAGGCAAAGCTGGACGCGGCTGAGAAGAATGCCAATCAGGCCAAGGATCAGCTGCTGCGGATGGCCGCTGAGTATGAGAACTACCGCAAGCGCTCCACCCGTGAGGCTGACCAGAAGTTCAACGACGGCGTGTCCTTTGCCGTGAACCAGATCATCCCCATTCTGGATACGCTGGAGATGGCGGCCAACGCCCCCACCACCGACGAGAATTACAAGAAGGGCGTGACCATGACGCTGGACAAAGCCGCCAAGGCGCTGAGTGCCCTCCATGTGGAGGAGATCGAGGCGCTGGGTAAGCCCTTTGACCCCAACTTTATGAATGCCGTGCAGCAGATCCCCGCCCCCGATGGACAGGAGAGCGGCACCGTGATCACGGTTTACCAGAAGGGCTACAAGCTGGGCGATAAGATCGTCC
>CABSBA010000226.1 GCA_902475825.1 uncultured Collinsella sp.
GCTCGCCGACGGCATCCTCACCCCCGCCGTCACGGTTACCACGGCCATCGAGGGCTTGCGCACTATCGAGTGGGGCCACGCGCTTTTGGGTGACGGGCAAACCAACGTCATCATCATCACCATCATCATTATCTGCGGTCTGTTTGCCATGCAGCGCGCCGGCACCTCGTCGATCGGCAAGCTGTTCGGCCCGCTCATGACGCTGTGGTTCCTGTTCCTGGCTGGCGCCGGCCTGTTCAACATGCTCGGCAACCTATCCATCCTGCGCGCTCTCAACCCCATTCGCGGCATTTTGTTCCTGTTCTCGCCCATCAACCACTCGGGCATTATGGTGCTCGGCTTCGTCTTTCTGTCGACGACCGGCGCCGAGGCCCTCTACTCGGACATGGGTCACGTGGGCAAGGCTAACATTTACGCATCCTGGCCGTTCGTAAAGGCGGCCCTCATCCTTAACTATCTGGGCCAGGGCGCTTGGCTGCTCGCCAACAACTCCAATCCCCAGATGCTCGCGATGGATATCGTCAACCCGTTCTATATGATGCTCCCCGAACCCCTGCGCCCCTTTGCCATCGTGCTTTCGGCCGTGGCGGCCATCATCGCCTCGCAGGCGCTCATCACCGGCTCGTTCTCGCTGGTATCCGAGGCAACCCGTCTCAATCTCATGCCGCACCTGCGCATCCACTACCCCAGCGACACCAAGGGCCAGCTCTATATTCCGCTCGTCAACAACATCATGTGGGTCGGCTGCATCTTCATCGTGCTGCTGTTCCAAAACTCCGAGCGCATGGAGAGCGCCTACGGCCTCGCCATTACCGTGACCATGCTCATGACCACGACGCTTTTGACGAGCTACATCGCCGGCATCCTCAAGCACAAGCTGGGCGCCTGCGTCTTCGCCCTGCTCTTTGGTGCCATTGAGCTGTGCTTCTTCGCTTCGTGCCTCACCATGTTCTTTGACGGCGGCTACGTCATGATCTTCCTGGCCGCATTGCTGTTCGGCCTTATGTATGTGTGGCGTCGCGGCACCGCCATCGAGCGCACGCAGACGATACTGCTGCCCGTCTCCAAGTACATCGACCAGCTCAATCGCCTGCGCAATGACGAGACCTACCCCGTGCTCGCCGACAATCTGGTGTTCCTTACCAACAGCCCCGACCCGCTCACGCTCGACCGCGACGTGCTCTACTCCATCTTGGATAAGCATCCCAAGCGCGCCAAGGCATATTGGTTCATCAACGTACACGTTACCGACGAGCCCTATACGCACGAGTATTCCGTTGAGACCTTTGGCACGGACTTCCTGTTCCGCGTGCGCTTGGACCTGGGCTTTAAGGTCAATCAGCGCATCAACGCCTACCTGCGCCAAATCGTTGGCGACCTGATGGCATCGGGTGAGTTGCCGCCGCAACATCACACCTATTCCATCTACGAGACACGCGGCAACGTAGGCGACTTCCGTTTTTGCATGCTGCGCAAGATGCTTGCTCCCGAGACGGACATCAACCGCAACGACCATCGCGTCATGGCCATCAAGTACGCCGTCCGCCGCGCCTGCGGAAGCCCGGCACGTTGGTACGGTCTCGAGAACTCGGCCATCATCATCGAGTACGTGCCGCTGTTTGCCCGCATGCGCCCGGCCGTTAAGCTCGTGCGTACCCAGGTGCCGCTCGAGGTTCAGATCGAAGAAGCCGAGGAAATGGAAGTCGATATCTTCTCGGACGACTTGGTCAACGGCAACGAGGCCGGTAGGGACATGAACGTCGATCCCACCGAGCTGCTCGAGAGCGTCGCCGATACGCCCGAACAGCAACAGCTCGACGGCCTCGAGAACGAACAACTCAACGACGCCAACTTCTAGCGACGTCACAAATCAACGACAGCGGCCCTGCACCTCACGAGAGACGCAGGGCCGCTTTGCATTGCAGTAAAGCTATCGGCTACGAACGGCGCGGCTCGGGAACCACGAGCCTATCGGGGCTCGCGCCCTCGGCATCCATCAGGCTCACGTAGCGAATCGACGGATCCCCATACATCGCGTAGTAATAATTGCCCGTGCGCGCGCTAAAGCATCCGGTGTAGATAGTCTTCTCGAACTTGCCATCGCCCATCCTGGACGCCCCCTCAATCATCACCACGCCCTCGAGCGAGCGGAACATGCGAACGACGTTTTCGGTCTCGCTCTCCTTTTGCGGGTAATTGGCATTGAGGTACGCCGCCTTTACAAAACGGCTCGGCGAATAGCAATCGCCCGGAATGCCGCGCATGCCGGCACCGGCTCCATAGGGCTTAAGCTCGGCGCCACGCCACGTCGCCGTTTGCGGAAAATCGCTTGTGGCGGTGATATAGGTGCGCAGGTTTTCCATGTGCCACGGGAAGGTCGGCTGGTTGGCAAGGGTGTCGACCGGATCGTCGTATACATGAAGGCCGTCAGCCATCATCTCGACCACGATGCTGCGCTGGCTGTCGCCGATAATCCAATGGAGCAGCGACACGCCCAGCCCCTCTCCGGCAGATTTGGCGACAATCACCGTATCGCGCAGCGCGGCCTCGACCTCGTCGACCGTCGAGAACGTCGCTGCCACCCACAGGGGAAACTCATAGGCCGCGATATTGGTCTTTCCATCAACCGGACCCTCGGCATACTCGGCGTAGCCGGGAAAGTTGAGCCCCGCCACAGCCAGACCCGCATCGTTGCCGCAATCGAAGAACATAGGGTAGTTCTTGTAATCGATGCACATACCGATCACCGCGTGTGCCGCTGTCGCGTCGTCGATAAACGAATACGGAATGTGAAACCCGCGCGGCATCACGCGAACCTGTTGGCCGTAGTCAAAGCTCCAGTCGAGGTTGCGGCCCAGATACATGTGGCCAGAATTATCGGTAAATCGAATACTCGTGCA
>CABSBA010000227.1 GCA_902475825.1 uncultured Collinsella sp.
ACCTCGCCCACGATCTCGGGGTCGAGCGCGGAGGTCGGCTCGTCGAACAGCATGATCTGCGGATTCATGCACAGGGCGCGGGCGATGGCCACGCGCTGCTGCTGGCCGCCGGACAGGCGACCCACGGCGGCGTGCGCGAACTTTTCGAGCCCCACACTCGTCAAATGCTCCATCGCGACCTTCTCGGCCTCGGCCTTGCTCATCTTTTTGAGCGTGACGGGCGCAAGCGTGCAGTTGTCGAGCACGTCCATGTTGTTGAACAGGTTAAAGCCCTGGAACACCATGCCGATGTCCTCGCGGAGTTTATTGATATTGCAGCGCTCGGCCGTAAGGTCCTGGCCGTGAAACCAGATGTGGCCCGCGTCCGGGGTCTCGAGCAGGTTGAGGCAGCGCAGGAAGGTCGACTTGCCCGAGCCCGAGGCGCCGATAATGGTAACGACCTCGCCGGGGTTAACGGACAGGTCGATGCCCTTAAGCACCTCGAGCGAGCCGAAGCTCTTGCGCAGGCCCTCGACGCGGATGAGCGGCTCATTGGTCTGTGCGGCGGCCGCGGTGCCGGTAGTGGCGGTATCTGCCATGATGATTCTCCTCGTCTTGAGCCTAGTTGGAGCTGGGCAGCGTTGCCGGGGCCTCGGCGCCGAGCTTTTTGCCAAAGGCCTCGAGCAGGCGGCTCGCCACGAGCGTCAGGATCAGGTAAACCACGAGTGCCACGCAGTAGACCTCCATCTGGCGGTAGTACACGCCGGCGACCGTGGTAGTAGCATACATAAGGTCGAACACGCCGATGACCGAAAGCACCGACGAGTCCTTGATGTTGATGATGAGCTCGTTGGTGAGTGCGGGGATCGCGTTTTTAATACCCTGGGGGAACACGACCTTGCGCATGGCCTGCCACTGCGACAGACCCAGCGAGCGCGCCGCCTCGGCCTGGCCGGGATCGATGGACTCGATACCGCCGCGCAGGACCTCCATCATGTAGGCGGTGGAGTTGAGCGAGATGGTGACAAGGCCGGCGGTGAAGGTACTCCAGATCTGGTTGGCCTGGGCGGTCTCGAAGCCCATGCCGCGCAAAACGGTGAAGCCCGCGTAATAGATGAGCAGGCCCTGGACCATCATGGGCGTGCCGCGCACGATGGTGGAGTAGACAGTCGCAAAGCCGCGGCCGATGCTTTTAAAGAAGCGCGTGAGATCGTTATCCACGCGATCGAACGTCTGAATACGCAGGAACACAAAGAGCAGCGCCAGGAAAAAGGCAATGACGGTACCGAAGGTCGCAAGCGCGATGGTGATCTCGATGCCGCGAATAAAGAAGTCGCCGCTCTTATAGGTCATGTAGACCAGGCTCGACAAAAAGTCGCTGGGGTTGGAGTCCGAGACAATGCTCACCTGCACCAGGTCGATAAATGACATGACGCAGCGGTCGATAAAGAAGATCGCCGCGATGGCGACCACGACATAGCTGCCCAGGCGCGCGCCGCGGCGGAAGCGCTCGGATGCGAACGGCGACGTTTCGCGATAGTCGTTCCAGTGCATGAGCTTGGTGACCAACGCCGCCGCCGACACGACGAGCCAGGCCCAAAGGATTGCCCAGAGGCAGTCTTGGAAGATACCGGTGGGGGCCAAGAAGCTCAGCGGTGTGGGGTTGCGCTGGCTAAACGCCAGGCCGAGCGCCGCAATGACGCTCGTGCCCAGGTACACATAACGATGGTCGGCCTTGATAAAGGAGGCCAGACGATTGATGGTTTTCATGCTGCCTCCCTATGCCGGCTGACGATCGAGGCACGCGTCCCACATTTGGTCGCGCTCCTCTTGGCTAATGCCCTTGAGTGTCTTGTCGATGAGTTTAAGCAGCTTGTCCGAGCCCTTGCGGCAGCCGACGTTTGCCGCGACCTCCTGCTTAAAGCCCTCGCCCTCGGCAAAATGGATGGGGACGATACCGGGATTTTGGGCCATATAGCCCTTCTCGTTCTCGGTGTTGTAGGTCACGGCATCGCACGTGCCCTGCAGCAGGTTCGAGAACACCGTGGGAACCGAATCGACCGGGTTCTTGTGCACAACGCCCGGGATCTCGTCGATGACGGTGTCGAGCATGGTGTCCTTTTGGCCGAGCACCGTGGCACCGCTAAAGTCGCTAAGCTTGGTGGCGTTTTGGTAGGGGGAACCCTCTTTTACGAAAAGGCCAAAGTAGCCAATGAAGTACGGGTCGGAGAAGCCGACCGACTCCTCGCGCTCGGGCGTGGCGCTCATACCGGCGATGATGAGGTCGATCTGGCCGTTGTTGAGCGAATCGATAAGGCCCGAGAAGCTCTGCTTGACGGCAACGGGCTCGCCACCGAGGGCCTTGCAGACGATCTTGGCGATCTGCACGTCGTAGCCATCGGCATAGGCGCCCTGCACGTTGTCGATGGGGATGGTGTACTCACTGGCTTCGGAAACCTGCCAGTTGTACGGGGCGTAGGCCGCCTCCATACCAATGCGGATCTTGTCCTTGCCGATCACGGAATCGGACAGGTCGTCGCGACCGCCGCCCGTCGTGGGCTGAACCACCTTGAGCGTGGACGGGCGCTGACAGCCGGCGAGCGCGCCGGCGACGACGGAAGCGCTCGCAGCGAGAGCGCTACCCAAAAAGATGCGACGGCTGCATACCGGCTGGGTCTGCGCATCGCACTGTTGGGGAGAATGCATAATCTGCCTTCCCTGTTGAATCGTATGCTGACGACTTAACAGGATACGCCAGCGACCAGCAGCGCAGCACAAGCTCGAAAAATTAATAGACACACGGTAGTCATTGGGAACGTCGATGTTTTGACAATGCCAGCGAGCGCCACCCAGAGCGAACAAGTTGGCATGAAAAAGGCACGGCATAGACCTTCTGGTCATGCCGTGCCT
>CABSBA010000228.1 GCA_902475825.1 uncultured Collinsella sp.
GGCGTCGGCCACCACCAGGGCGATCCACACGCCCTCAACACCCATCATGTTGCCGAGGAGGTACATAAGCGGCACTGAGCAGATCACATAGCGAAGCAGGCCGGTAAACGTGGCGACACCAACCTTCTCGACCGCCTGGAAATATATCGACATGGTCATGGCAAGATAGCCCAGGGCAACAGCCAGGATGACGGTACGCGTGGCGTTGGCGGCAACCTCAACGAGCGCAGGATCGCTGCCGGCAAAGAAGGCGCACACCGGAGTGGCGGCAAGCCAGAGCGCGACGGTGACCAGCGCCAGCGTCACAACCTGGTACTTAAGCGTGCAAGAGAGCGTCTCCTTAAGGCGCGCCCAAGCCTTTGCGCCGGCGTTGAAGGCAGCGAT
The DNA here is from genome assembly GCA_902475825.1 of uncultured Collinsella sp. GTDB lineage: Bacteria > Actinomycetota > Coriobacteriia > Coriobacteriales > Coriobacteriaceae > Collinsella. The sequence goes on from CABSBA010000228.1 coordinate 385, forward strand.
GGGCTGCAGGCCATAGGAGAAGCACTGGGCAACCATCATGGTGATATAGAGGATGTAGCCGTTGATCACGCCAAAGGCTGCGATGTAGAGCGAGCCCATGTCGCCGCCGAGCGAGCCCAAAAGCGAGTTGGCAACGGTGTTAAAGATAAAGGTCGCGCCCTGGACCAGGAAGAACGGGAAGCCGATCTTGAGGATCTGGCTGCAGACGGCGAGGTCGAGCTTAAGGTCGGCCAGGCTAATCTGGAGCTGGGACTTTTTGCCCCCGATGAACCAGAAGATACCGATGGCCCAGATACCGATGGAAAGCCCGTAGTACACGCCGGCGCCCATAACGCCAAACTTGAGCACAAACGTAGAAAGCGCGAGCCAGCAGATGGCAACGATGGCCGAAACGGTCATGAGGTTGGCCTGGACCTGAACCTTCTCGTCCACACGCATCACAGCGGTGACCATCTGGCCAATGACCGTGAGCGGCAGCAGCACGGCGAAGGTGCGCACGCCGGCAACGGTATCGGCCATGATGTCGGGCGTGGCGCCAAAGAATGCGCAGATGGGCTCGGTAAACACGGCCATCACCACAGCAAGCAGCACACTCACAATCGTGGTGAGCCAAAAGCCCTGGCTAAAAGCCTTGCTTGCGCCCTTAATGTCGCCGGCACCCAAAAGGTTGCCCACCACGGCGGGCACGCCGGTGCCAAACAGGTTGCCAAAGGCCAGGTTGATGTACTCGACCGACATGATGATCGAGACGCAGGCCAGGCCGTGGGCACCCAGGCCCCAACCCATCACGAGGCCCTCGAGGACCACCATGATGATCTGGGCGAGCATGCCCTGGCCGGTGACGATGGTGTACTTACGCACCAGACCGGGAATCGGTTGGGAGGCGAGCTCGCGCTCCTCCTCCACGGCAGCGGTTACTTCTTCTGCCATTGTTCTCCCCTTTCCTTGAGAGAGTAGTGCTGAATGGATGTCAGGCGGCTGACAACTGGCGCCAAGCCGCCCAACCAAACGATGGCGCTAGGCCTCAAAGACCACCTTGCCGGCGATCATCGTAAGGGCCGCGGTAGCCTCGAGCACCTCTGCCGGCTCGCAGGTAAAGAGATTGCGGTCGAGTACGCAAATGTCGGCTTGCTTGCCGCAGGCGAGTGTGCCGATGCGGTCCTCAGCATGCATAGCGTAGGCGCTGCCGTAGGTGTATGCGCGCAGGGCCTCGGCCATAGTGATTCGCTCCTCGGGGAACCAACCCTCAGGATTAGATCCATCCTCGAGCATGCGGTAGACCGCTCCATAGACTTCCTCCATAGGCTCAAGCCCCACGACCGGGAAGTCGGAGCCCAGATGCACGCAGGCACCGCTCGCGAGCAGGCTATGAATTGGCCACGAGAGCGCCGCGCGCTCGGGACCAACGGCGTCGTCCTTTGCCAAGTCGGCCATATCAAGCAGCATATGCCACGGCTGCATGGCCGGACAGACGCCGAGTTCCGCATAGCGCGGCAAATCCTCAGGTTGAACAGTCTCGTTGTGCTCCATGGAGTGACGACAGCCCATAAGACCGTAACGCTTCTCACCCTCCTCGAAGCAGTCCAGGATAAAGCGTACGGAACGATCGCCTATGGCATGGATGCGCGTGTCGACACCCCACTCAAGCGCTTTAAGGATGGCATTACGCACATGCTCTGGTTCCTCAGCCGGCTCGCCACAGGTCTCGGGAGCATTGGCATAGGGCTCGAGCATCCAAGCAGTATGATCGGAACACACGCCGTCGATGAACTGCTTAAAGCCATGCCACTCGACCTGCGTGCCCGGAAAGTCGTATTTAGCTCGAATTTCCTCGAGTGTCATGGTCTCGTTCTCAAAAAGGTCTGTGTACATGAACACGCGTAACGGCAGTTCACCCTTACCGTTGAGCTCTGCAAGCACCTTGTAGGGGTTGTCCATGCTCACGAAGGTCGGATTAACCATGCCGACGGTCGTAATACCGAGAGCGTTGGCGCGGCGTGCAGTCTTGGCGAAGGAGGCATCGACCACTTCGGGAGCAGGGTCGTATACCTCGTCCATAAAAAGGGCACCAGCGTTGTTCGAGAAAACCCCCGTGAGGTTGCCGAGCTCATCCTTGAGAATCTTGCCGCCTGCAGGATCGGGCGTCTCGGTAGTAATGCCGACTTTCTCGATAGCGCAGGTATTGGCACTAAACGTATGCATGTCGACCTGCTGCAAAAATACCGGACGGTCCGAGATGTATTTGTCAATCATCGCGGCCGTGGGCATCTCGGGCACATCCCACTGGAACTGAATGATTTGGCAGCCCACAATCCACTCGTTGCTCGGATGGCTTTCGGCAAATGCCTGAACACGCTCCATACACTGCTCGAAGCTTGTGCAATCGATGAGATTGACGGCGAAATCGGGATCGGTCATAAAGGCGCCCTGGGCAAAATGCGTATGTGAGTCCAACCAGCTTCGACGCAGACGGCTTCTTCATCTCAGCCCGACCATTTGACG
>CABSBA010000229.1 GCA_902475825.1 uncultured Collinsella sp.
TGCCCCTATACTACGACATTACGAAACAAGTCCGATTTTTATGCCAGCCAGGAGCCATCCCATGTCCGATAGCAGCAAGAGCGCACTCTCCCTTATTAGCACGCACAGGGGGTACAGCGAGTCCGAGCAGCGCATTGTCGACTATATCCTAGAGCATCAGTCCGAGGCACCCCGTCTGACAGCCGCCCAGCTCTCGCGCGCCGCCGCAACCTCCGAGGCAACCGTCTCGCGCTTCTGCCGCAAACTGGGTTTTGGCAGTTTTCGCAGTTTTCAGTTTTCGCTGGCGCGCGATCTGGAGAGCCAGCGCAATGAAGGACTCACCGACGAGGTCTCGCTCGACAATATGGAGCAGAGCCTCAAGAATATTCTCGCTGCCAAGGTCAGCGAACTCAATGCGACTATCGATGGCATTGATCACGACACGCTGACAGCCGTCGTGCACGCGTTTAAGAACGCAGGGGCTATCGAGTTTGCAGCCGTAGGCAACACCAACGCCGTCGCGCTCGACGCGACGTTTAAGTTTTCGCAGCTGGGCCTTCGCTGTATGGCAAGCACCATCAGCGAGACCTCGATTGGTTTTGCGCTTACGCTGCGTCCCGGAGATGTCATCGTGCTGATCTCGAACTCCGGCAAGTCGCGTCGACTGAATCGCATGGCAAAAGCGGCTCGCGGCTGTGGCGCCACCGTTGTCGTCATCAGCAGCGACAGCAAGTCCCCGCTTGCTCGCCTGGCCGACTACACCTTTAATACTGTGAACCACGAGGCACTGCTCACCACGGGCGACTTTGCGTTCTCCAAGATGAGTGCCACGATGATAATCGAGGTTATCTACAACTTCCTGCTGCCCGAGATTGAAGACGCCCGCGAGCATATCAGCTACTACGAGGAGCTCATCCAGCCGGATAAGGTCGTGGAGTAGGTTTTATCAGGGGACGTTATGTACCGTTCCGATAAAACTATGCCGGTTTACTACGATGAATCAGGAATGTTCGACCACATCGTGTTTTAAAAGAAAACCGCAGGGGTTCTACCTGCGATTTTCTTTTTACAATTTTAGCTGTGCTCGAGCTACGCCGATTCATCGTAGTAAACCGGCATAGTTTTTGACGGTCGGGCCAGACAAGCAAGTGGCGGTGCAACAATTGCTGATATTTTGTCCCCGCCAACACTGTCAGCTCGTTCTAACCTCGAGCCTCTTCCAACATCTGCTTGGCATGTGCCAGGCTTGCCTCCGATTGATCGCCACTCAGCATACGGGCGATCTCTGCGATGCGGGCGTCCCCGGCCACCTCATCCAGATGCGTCTGGGGAACGTCGCCGGGCTCTTTGCTCACCACGTAGTGTTTGTCGGCCATGACAGCGACCTGCGCCAGGTGGGTTACGACAATCACCTGATGCGTAGCGGCGAGATCTGCCAGCACGCTCGCGAGGGCACGTGCTGTAGAGCCGCCGACACCGGCATCGACCTCGTCGAACACCAGCGTATCCACGCCGTCCGCGTTACCGAGAACGACCTTGCTCGCCAGCATGACGCGGCTCAGCTCGCCGCCCGACGCAATGCGGCGCAGGGGGCGCGGCGTCAATCCGGCACCACTGCGATACAAAAGCTCATAGCTCGAAGGCCCCGCCAGCGTCCATTCGGCACGCGGAAGATCGCGCGACTCCCAAACGAGCTCGGCGTCGCCCATCTCCAGGCGCGCCATCTGACGGCCAACCTCGTGGCAAAAGCGAGGGGCTGCGGTATTCCGCACGCGTTTAAGCGCCTTGGCAGCAGCAAAAAGCTCGCGTTCGGCACACCCGAGCGCCTCGCGAGCCTTCTTGATCCGCTCATCACCATCATCGACCAGCGACAACAGCTCTTGTGAGCGATCGCGCATGGCAAAGACATCGCCCATGGTGGGTCCCCACTGACGTAGCAAACCCTTAAGATCGGAATAACGCTCGCGCATACGAGCCAGCTCGCGCGGATCGAAAGCGACCCCATCGCGATAGGCGCGCAGCTCGTTGGCACAATCCTCAAGCGAGATGCAGGCATCCGAAAGCGCATCGGCAATGTCGCCCAGCTTTCGATCGACAGTAGCCATACGAGAGAGCTCCGCCACGGCACTGTTCACGGCATCGAGCGCTCCCCCTTCAGCTGCAAGCGATGCATGGGCATCGTTGGCCGTGGCCACCAACACCTCAGCATGCTCGGAGCGCGGCAGCAGCTCCTCGAGCTCCTCATACTCGCCCGGCTTGGGGTCGACCTCGCCGATGCGCTCGAGGGCAAAGCGCGCCTCCTCGACGCGGCTCCCCTGCGCACGCGAGGCCTCCTCAACGCGACGGACCTCCTTAGCGGCCGCGCGCGAGGCTTTAAAGCAAGCACGGTAGTGCTCGAGCGCCTCGAGCGCAGAGCGTCCCGCCCACGCATCGACCATCGCAACGTGATGCGCCGGATCGAGCAAGCGCTGGTGCTCGTGCTGGCCGCACAGATCCATCATCACGCCAACGCGCTCCGAAAGCTCGCGCACACTGGCGATGCGGCCGTCAATCTTCACGCGGCTGCGGCCCTCGGCAGAAAGGCCGCGCTGGACCGTGAAGCCCTCTGTGTCGTGCGGGCCGTCAAACAGGCGTGCCTCGACGCTCGCCAGCGCCTCGCCCTCGCGCACCGTCGACGAATCCGCGCGCTCGCCCAAAATAAGCTTGAGGGCCGAGAGCAGCGCGGTCTTGCCGGCGCCGGTCTCACCAGTCAGGACAGTCAGGCCGGCACTCGGTACCAGCGTCGCCTCGCGAATGAGTGCAATATTAGAAACCTGCAGCTCATCGATCATGACGGACTCCGTAGAATACGCGGCTCACCGAGTTATAGAAGCTCTCGGGGCCGTAATCGA
>CABSBA010000230.1 GCA_902475825.1 uncultured Collinsella sp.
GGACGTTCTTAAACGACTAGTCAAACAAGAACGTCCCCAACGACTAGTCGTTTAAGAACGTCCCCAATGACTAGTGGCGGCGGGCGTTGAGTTCGCATCCGGAGCAAGACAACGCCGCAGGTAGAGGACGGACAGCGAGCGGGTCGCATTTGAGACAAGGTGACGTGAAACGAAAGGGCGCTGACCTTCTGGTCGCGCCCTTGAAGTTGAACGTCAGATTGTCCAAATGCGGCCCGCGCAGCGTCGGCCGGTTACGGCGTTTGGTAAAACGCCGTAACCTACACCCGCTCCGCGATCTCGTGGATGAGGTAGTCGGTCTTTTCCCAGCCCAGGCACGGGTCGGTGATCGACTTGCCAAAGACGCCGCCGTCGACCGGCTGGTTGCCGTCCTCCAGGTAGGACTCGATCATAAAGCCCTTGACCAGCTTGGAGATGGACTCGTTGCGGCGGCAGCTGTCGAGCACTTCCTTGCAAATGCGATACTGCTCCAGCGGACGCTTGCCCGAGTTGTCGTGGTTGCAGTCGATGACCGCCGCCGGGTTGGCGTAGCCGGCGTGCTCGGTATAGCGCTCGGCCAGGCGCTCGAGGTGCTCGTAGTGATAGTTGGGGTAGGTGCGACCGTCGAGACCGATGTAGCCACGCATGACGGCGTGCGCGAGCGGATTGCCGTCGCACTCGACCTCCCAGTTGCGGAAGATGAAGCTCTGGTGCGCCTGCGCGGCGTAAATGGAGTTGAGCATGACGGTGGTAGAGCCGGCAGTGGGATTCTTCATGCCGACGGGTACCGAAATGCCGCTCGACACCAGGCGATGCTCCTGGTTCTCGACCGAGCGTGCACCCACGGCAACATAGCTCAGCAGGTCAACGAGGTACTGGTAGTTGGACGGATAGAGCATCTCGTCGGCGGTAAAGAAACCGGTCTCCTCGATGACGCGCAGGTGCATGTGGCGAATGGCCTTAACGCCTTCGAGCAGGTCATCGGGCGCCTCGGGGTCGGGGTTGTGCAGCAGGCCCTTGTAGCCGGTGCCCTTGGTGCGCGGCTTGTTGGTGTAGACGCGCGGAATGATGACGAGCTTGTCCTTGACCTCTTCGGCGACCTTGGCCAGTCGGTTCATGTACTCAAGCACCGAATCCTCGCGGTCGGCAGAGCACGGGCCGATGATGAGCACCTTGCGTGTGTCCTCGCCGGTAAAGACCTTGGCGACCTCGGAGTCGAATGCCTGCTTTTTGGTGGTAAGCTCGGCGGAAAGTGGCATCTCCTCGCGGATCTCCATGGGGATCGGCAGCTTGCGTTTGAAATCCATGGCCATGCGGGGCCTCCTCAATCAAATAAGTCAAAGCGTGAATTGTCGAATGCCCGGCATTATCCGCTGTCGCACGCTAACCCGCTCGTCCGGACATCGTCAAAACCTGCCAAAAAGGGACAGGTTTATTTTGGTCGGTTTTATCTGGGCAAACGTTGGCGCTCGCCGGGAGGGGAAGATGCCGTGTGGGTTCTAAGCCTGTCGCCGATTCCCCGGGGAGCACCCAGTGGGCAAAAAATGCCAAATATGAGTACTGTTGTTAATGCGGTATCATATCGAGCTTATAAGATAATAGACATAACAACAAATATGTTCATTAACGCCAGCATTTATAAGCCCGCTATAAGGCTGTTTGATCAATTTAGGGGCTCATGCAGGTCGTGAGAACGGTATTTAGGGCTGTTTTGGCTGCTACTAAAAATGTAACAGTACTCATATTTGCCATTTTTTGCCCACGAAGCCTGGAAGGATCGTCAATCAGACCCCAGGGGAGGCGCTTCGAGGGCCGAAGGACGAAAAGCGGGGGCGCAGGCTTTCCTGCGCCCCCGTTCTCGGGCATTATCCGTTCCCTGCGGCAGAGCCTACGCCGCTTCGTCGAACTGCGAGTTGTACAGGTCGGCGTAGAAGCCGCCCTTGGCGAGCAGTTCCTCGTGTGTGCCCTTCTCGACGATGTCGCCGTCGCGAATCACCAAGATCACGTCGGCGTTTCGGATTGTGGACAGGCGATGTGCGATGACAAAGCTGGTGCGGCCCTGCATCAGCGCATCCATGGCACGCTGAATAAGCTCCTCGGTACGAGTGTCAACGTTGGAGGTCGCCTCGTCCAGAATCAGCGCCGGGCGGTCGGCCAAAATGGCACGGGCGATGGTCACGAGCTGGCGCTGACCCTGCGAGAGGTTGGTGCCCTCCTCGTTAATCATAAAGTCGTAGCCACCGGCGAGCGTATGGATAAAGTGGTCGCAGCGTGCGGCGCGTGCAGCGGCTTCGACCTCGGCATCGCTCGCGTCGGGGCGTCCGTAGCGGATGTTCTCGCGGATGGTGCCGTTAAACAGCCAGGTATCCTGCAGCACCATGGCAAACTCGCCGCGCAGCGCCGCGCGGTCCCAGTCGCGCACGTCGACGCCCTCGACGCGCAGCGAGCCGCCGTCCACATCGTAGAAGCGCTGCAGCAGCTTGATGAGCGTGGTCTTGCCGGCGCCGGTGGGGCCGACGATGGCGATGGTCTGGCCGGGCTGCGCCTCGCAGCTAAAGTCGTGGATGATGGTCTTGTCGGGCGTGTAGCCAAACTTGACATGGTCAAACTCCACGTGGCCGGGGCGCTTTTCTGGAATTTGCGCGTCGGCCTTCTGCTCCTCCTCGGGCGCGGTCAGGAACTCAAAGACGCGCTCGGTGGCGGCGGCCATCGACTGCATCGTGTTGCTCACGTTGCCCAGCTGCTGCACAGGTTGCGTAAAGTTGCGAACGTACTGGATAAAGCTCTGGATGTCGCCGGGCGTGGCATTGCCGGTCAGCGCGAGCTGTGCGCCCACCACGACGACGCCCACGTAGCCCATGTTGCC
>CABSBA010000231.1 GCA_902475825.1 uncultured Collinsella sp.
ATCATGCCGAGTGGTCGAGCCGCATTGTCTACTTTGGCCCCATGGGCTGCCGCACGGGCTTTTACCTCGTCGTATTTGGCGAGGTGACGAGCGAGGAGATTCTGCCGCTCGTGCGTGAGCTGTTCGAGTTTGTCGCCGGCTTTGAGGGCGATGTCCCCGGTGCCGCTCCCGAGGAGTGCGGTAACTACCTGGACCAGAACCTCCCCATGGCAAACTGGCTCGCGCGCCGCTACCTCGACCGTGACCTGGCCGATATCGACGAGAAGCACCTGCACTATCAGCAGGCGTAAGGGCTTTATCGCCTAAAACGCGCACATCGGGCGCCTTCGCTTATGCGGGGGCGCCTTTTTGTTGAGTGGTCGGGACGAGCGTTCAAAATCGCTCATGTTTGTTCTAGAATGTTCGTATAGTCACATTTACGAACAGGAGTGAACATGCATATCTACTCTGTCAACGATCCCGAGTTCAAGTCCTATGGCAACGTTTGGGATGACGTTCCGTCCGAGCTCACGTCGCCCGTGCTCGAGGCGCTTTCTGCCACGTCCATTCCCGAGGGCAGCAAGTACGTAGCAAGTGCGCCGGAGCTCGAGGGCGTCAAGGATGCCGATAAACTGGGCTTTCTCATGTTTGGCGGCCGCCCCTTCCAGCTCGGCTGGTGCAACGGCCACAACACGCGTCTCAACTGCCTGGAGTATCACCGTGCCAGCGAGTTCAACTTGGGCGCGCGCGATTTTATCCTGCTCGTGGCGCATCGCTGGGAGATCGAGGACGGCAAGCTCGACACCGCGTGCGTCAAGGCGTTCCGCGTGCCGGCCGGCACGCTTGTTGAGGTTTTCAACACCACGCTTCACTATACGCCGTGCACGGTCGACGATGGGGGCTTCCAGGTGATGGTGGCGCTGCCCGCCGGCACCAACGGTCCGCGCCCCGAGGCTGCGGCCGACATGCCCACGGCCGGCGACGCTTACTGCTATTGGAAGGCCGACAAGTGGGTTCTCTGCCATGCTGACAGCCCCAAGGCAGCCGAGGGCGGCTACGTAGGACTCATCGGCAAAAACCTCGACATTACCGTGGACTAGAATCTTCTGTCTCGATTTGTAACATCTAGCGGGCTAAATCGTCTCTACCTGTTACAGATCGAGACAAACTGCCCCCAAACCACCACAAAGGTGCCTGTCCCCTTTGTGGCGGCTTGGGCAGGCGGGTATCAAAAAGTGTCAGGCGGGATGGCTGCCGGGCGCCTGCGCGCGAAAAGAAGTGTCGACCCGCGCTGTTGTCGTTGAGTGGTACCCCGTCTGCGGGGATACTGAAACCACGACAAGCGGCATATGAAAGGATTGATGCATGGCTTTCCGTAATGACTTCCTGTGGGGCGGCGCGACGGCTGCCAACCAGTGCGAGGGCGCCTACAACGTGGACGGCCGCGGCCTTGCCAACGTGGACGTGGCTCCGCACGGCCCCGAGCGCTATGCGGTGGTCTCCGGCCAGCGCAAGATGCTCGACTTCGAGGACGGCTATTACTATCCCGCGCAGACCGGCATCGATTTCTATCACCACTACAAAGAGGACATCGCCCTCTTTGCCGAGATGGGCTTTAAGACCTTCCGCATGAGCCTGGCCTGGACCCGCATCTTCCCCAACGGCGACGAGAGCGAGCCCAACGAGGCTGGCCTGGCCTTCTACGAGGACGTATTCCGCGAGTGCCAAAAGCACGGTATCGAGCCGCTCGTGACCATCACGCACTTCGACTGCCCGATTCACCTCATCAAGGAGTACGGCGGCTGGCGCAACCGCAAACTCATCGACTTCTACAAGAATCTCGCGACCACGATCTTCACCCGCTACAAGGGTCTGGTGAAGTACTGGCTCACCTTCAACGAGATCAATATGATCTTGCACCTGCCGTTTATGGGTGCCGGTCTGGTCTTTGAGGAGGGCGAGAACCAGGAGGCTGTCGAGTACCTGGCCGCCCACAACGAGCTCGTCGCCAGCGCTTGGGCAACCAAGATTGCCCACGAGATCGACCCCGAGATCAAGATCGGCTGCATGCTTGCCGCAGGTAGCTACTACCCCTACAGCTGCCGTCCGGGCGATGTGCGCCAGGCGCAGCTCGACAACCAGGACAATTACTTCTTCGTTGACGTCCAGAGCCGTGGCTACTACCCGGCCTATGCCGTCAAGAAGCTCGAGCGTCTAGGCATCGATGTGGGTATGACGGACGAGGACCGCGAGATCCTGGCCGCCAACACCGTCGATTTCATCAGCTTTAGCTATTACAGCACCCGTTGCTCCGCCGGTGCCGATAACCCCGATGTCGAGCGCACCCAGGGCAACGCCTTCGCCGACGCCAAGAACCCCTACCTGCAGGAGAGCCAGTGGGGCTGGGCCATCGATCCGCTGGGCTTCCGCATCACCCTTAACGACCTGTACGACCGTTATCAGAAGCCGCTGTTTGTGGTCGAGAACGGTCTGGGCGCCAAGGATGTTGTCGAGGAGGATGGCTCCATCAACGACGACTACCGTATCGACTTCCTGCGCCAGCACATCCAGACCATGCGCGACGCAGTGACCGAGGACGGCGTTGACCTGCTGGGCTACACCACCTGGGGCCCGATTGACCTGGTGTCTGCCGGCACGGGCGAGATGTCCAAGCGCTACGGCTTTATCTACGTCGATCGCGACGACGCCGGCAACGGTACCCTCAAGCGTTCCAAGAAGAAGAGCTTCGACTGGTACAAGCATGTCATTGAAACGAATGGTGAGGACCTTTCTTAAGGAAGCTGAGACACTCAACTTCATAGCCTCCTAACCAAGGCGCCCGGCGAGTATGTGCTCGCCGGGCGCCTAGCTG
>CABSBA010000232.1 GCA_902475825.1 uncultured Collinsella sp.
AAATGAAAGGTGAAACAATGACTGTTTCCAAAGAGCGCAAGGCGGAGCTGACCGCCCAGTTCGGTAACTCCCCGGTCGATACCGGTAACCCCAAGGTTCAGGTCGCCATCCTGTCCGAGCGCATCAAGGAGCTGACCGAGCACATGAAGTCCCACCAGAAGGACTTCCACACCCGTCGTGGCCTGCTCATGCTCGTCGGCCGTCGTCGTCGTCTTCTCTCCTACATCAAGAAGAACGACATCGTCGAGTACCGTGAGCTCATCAAGGCTCTGGGCATCCGCGACAACATCCAGTAAGGATTTGTACATGCTAAGAGCGTCCTGCGCAGCGGGGCGCTCTTTTTGTGTAAGGGCGTGAACAATCACGCTCTGAAGCGTGGCGGGGGCAGGGGGCCCGCGTCACATGAGAAGCCCGCAGGCAAGGGGCCTGTGGGGTAAAGGAGAACAATGACACTCGTATCCAAGACCTTTGAGCTGTACGGCAAGACCTACACCTTTGAGTCGGGCGAGCTTGCCAAGCAGGCCACCGGCGCCTGTCTGGTCAAGCAGGGCGACACCACGATGCTCGACACCGTGGTCGTCTCTAAGGAGCGTAAGAACTACGACTTCTTCCCGCTGACCGTCGACTTTAACGAGAAGATGTACGCCGCCGGCCGCATCCCGGGTGGCTACCTCAAGCGTGAGGGCCGTCCCAGCGAGAAGGCCACGCTCACCGCGCGCATGATCGACCGCCCGATCCGCCCGAGCTTCCCGGACGGCTTCCGCAACGAGGTGCACATCGTCGCCACCTCGCTCGTCGCCGACCAGGTCAACCCCTTCGACGTCATCAACGTCATGGGTGCGTCTCTGGCCATGACGCTCGGCGGCGTGCCCTTCGAGGGCCCGCTTGCCTGCGTGCGCATCGGCCGCAACGTGGAGACCGGCGAGTTTATCGTCAACCCCACCTATGAGGAGCGCGAGAACTCGGATCTGGACCTGGAGCTGGGCGGCTCTGCCGACTTCATCTCGATGGTCGAGGCCGGCGCCGAGGAGATCTCCGAGGACGACATGCTCGCCGCCATGAAGTTTGGCCAGGAGGCCCTTGCTGCCTTCTGCCAGGCCCAGGACGAGTTCGTCGCCGAGTGGGAGCAGGTCAACGGCGCTATCGTCAAGAAGGAGTACCCGCTCGACCAGCCCGTCGAGGAGGTCCAGGAGCGTATCTTCGCCCACTACGACGAGATGGCCGCTGCCCTGCGCGACGCCGACAAGCTTTCCCGTATCGGCAAGGTCGAGGCTCTGAAGGAGTCCATCCGCGCCGAGTTCACCGAGGAGGAGCAGACCGCTTGGGAGCGCGAGATCCCCGTGGCGCTCAAGAAGCTCGAGAAGAAGGCCATGCGCACCATGGTCGTCGAGACCGGCGAGCGCGTCGACGGCCGTGCCGCCGATGAGATTCGCCCCATCATGGTGAAGGACAACTACCTGCCGCTCGTTCACGGCTCCGGCCTGTTCCAGCGTGGCCAGACCCAGGTGCTCTCTGTTCTTTCGCTCGGCATGCTCAACGAGGGCCAGCGTCTGGATACCATCGAGCCCACCGAGGGCAAGCGCTACATGCACCACTACAACTTCCCGCCGTTCTGCACCGGCGAGACCGGCCGCATGGGCAGCCCCAAGCGCCGCGAGATCGGCCATGGCGCCCTCGCCGAGAAGGCGCTGGTGCCGGTGCTGCCGAGCCGCGAAGAGTTCCCCTACGCCATCCGCGTCGTCTCCGAGGTCATGGAGTCCAACGGCTCCTCTTCGATGGCTTCGACCTGCGGCTCCACGCTCGCCCTTATGGACGGCGGCGTGCCCATTAAGCGCCCGGTTTCCGGTATCGCCATGGGCCTGATCCAGGAGGAGGGAAAGACCGTGGTCCTGTCCGACATCCAGGGTCTCGAGGACTTCCTGGGCGACATGGACTTTAAGGTCACCGGCACCACCGAGGGCATCACCGCCCTGCAGATGGATAACAAGGCCACCGGTCTTACCTTCGACATCCTGGCCCGCGCCCTGCAGCAGGCCAAGGAGGGTCGCGCCTTCATCCTGCAGAAGATGCTCGATGTGATCCCTGAGCCGCGCCACACCACGCGCAGCACTGCCCCGCGCATCGTTTCCATCCAGGTTCCGACCGACAAGATCCGCGACGTCATCGGTTCCGGCGGCAAGGTCATCCGCGGCATCCAGGACGAGACCGGCGCCTCGGTCGACATCCAGGAGGACGGCACCGTCTTTGTCGGCGGCACCGGCGAGTCCGTCGACCAGGCTGTCGAGCGCATCAAGCTCATCATCAAGGTTCCCGAGCCGGGCGAGGAGTACACCGGTCGCGTGGTCTCCATCCAGCCCTTCGGCGCCTTCGTGAACCTGCTGCCCGGTAAGGACGGCCTGCTGCACATCTCCCGCGTCGCCAAGGGCCGCGTGGAGAAGGTCGAGGATGTCCTCAACGTGGGCGACGAGGTCAAGGTCGTCGTCATCGAGGTCGATGATCGCGGCAAGATCTCGCTCGATCGCCTTGACAAGCCCGAGGCCCCGGCTCGCGCCGAGGGTGCCTCCGAGGGCGACGGCGAGCACTTCCAGCGTCGTGAGCGTCCGCGTCGCGAGCGCTCCGAGCGCAGCGACCGCCCGCGCCGTCCCGGTGACAACGGAGGCCGCAAGCCCCGCCGTCACCACGACGCCGAGTAACAGCCGTACATATACTGCTCAACAAGGGCGACTCCGGACAGGGGTCGCCCTTTTGCTGTTCCCGGCGGGGGCCGCGGGTAAAGTTTCCTGCTCTACAGTCCTGCTCACGACGGAGGCCACATTAAGTGGCCTCCTGTT
>CABSBA010000233.1 GCA_902475825.1 uncultured Collinsella sp.
TGCAGCGTCTCGCACACGGCGGCAAAGTCGGCATCCCCGCCCAGGCGGCGGTCGATATGGCGCAGGCTGCGCGTATCGTAGCCGTGGCTATCGGACTCGAGCGGTGGGTTGATGAGCACCGCGCCAACGCCGAGTTCCTGCAGGTAGTCGGCCCATTGGGCAATCTTCATGATGGGGGCATCGGGGCTAGCTGTGGCATCGGCAGCCTGGGCGAGCTCATCCTCGGCAACGGGCGCGGCGTTTTCGCGCGGAGCTCCGCAAAAGCCCAGCGGATAGATCTGATAGAACGTCGTCTCGTATGCCCACATAGCAACCTCCCGGTAAGCTCAACACAACGACATCCATTGTATGCCCAGCTTGTATCCTCTTCCCCAAAATAAGTTGCGGTGGAATAGTTCCTGCTTGGGCCTTCAGAGGCCTTAAACAGGAACTATTCCACCGCAACTGATGAGGGAACGTGATTAGGCGACAGGCTTTGCGCGGCGTATGGCCGGGAACATCACTTTGATAGCGAGGATAACGCCCACGGCGGCGATTGCGCCACCCGCGCAGCCGATCCAGGCGATACCGGGACCCGAAACCACGGCGCCGCCGATCGCGGTACCCGTGCCAATACCGAGGTTAAACAGGCCCGAGAAGATCGACATGGCGACGGCCGACGAATCTGCCGGCGTGTGCTTGATGAGCTCGGCCTGAAACTCCACGTTAAAGGCCGTGGCGCAGCAACCCCACAGTGCGCAGACGGCAAGCACTGTCACGAGCGACGATGCGGCCGGCCCCATGAGCAGCAGGGCCACCGGCACGCCGGAGAGCGTGATAGCCAAGAACGGGAAGCGATGCCCATCGAACAGGCGGCCAAACAGCCAGCTTCCGAGCAAACCAGAGCAGCCAAACGCCGTCAGCGTCATGGTAATGGCGCCCGCATCGACGTGTGCGACCTGCGCCAGGAAGGGCTCGATATAGCTGTAGCTTGCGTAATAGCCGGTCGCCATGAAGACCGTGACTGCGTAGAGCGCGATGAGGAGCGGGTTCTTGAGCAACTCGGGCAGCTGTTTGACGGTAAAGCGCTCACCCGCCTGCATGGCCGGGAACACCGCTGCCTGGTAGACGGCCGCGATGGCTGAGAGGCCCCCGACCACGGCAAACGTCATGCGCCAGCCCACGGCCAAGCCAATGGCGCGACCGAGAGGCAGGCCAAAGATCTGTGCGATGGACGAGCCCGTAGCGATCATGCTGATGGCAAGCGCGCCGTGGCGAGTGTCGACCAGGCGCGAGGCCATAATCGAGGCGACTGACCAGAACACGGCATGTGCGCAAGCGACCACCAGGCGCGCGCAGACCAGGATGGGATAGGTCGGCGCCACAGCGGACAGGAACTGACCGAGCGAGAACACGGCAAGCACGCCCAGCAGCATCCGCTTAAACTCGAAACGCGAAGCGAACACCATGAGCGGCAACGACAGCAGCATGACGCCCCAGGCATAGACCGAGATCATGATGCCCGCCTGGGCCTCGGTGAGCGAGAACGACGCGGCGATATCAGTCAAAAGGCCGATGGGCATAAACTCCGACGTGTTGAACACGAACGCACAGCAGGTGAGCCCGACGAGTGGGAGCCACTGCCTGAGCGTGATGCCGTCTTGCCTTGCCTGACTCATATATAACATCTCCAATCATTTTGAGCGGAGGCGATTATATAGCGACGGTCCCGCATCCGTCAGTAACGGACACGGGACCGAAACAATTCGATACACAGAGGTTGCGCCGTCAATAAATAACTAAGCCAACCCCAGCAATATGCCCGCCGAATGCACGACAAACGCCACGATCCAGGCGACCGTCACTTGAAACGCGAACACGGCAACGGCGTAGCGCGCGCCTAGCTCGCTCTTGACGGCGCCGATTGCCGCCACGCAGGGCGGGTACAGCAGCGTAAAGACCAGGAACACATAGGCAGTAAACGGAGAGAACATGGTCGACAGTGCCGCGGGCGAGGTCGCGCCCAAAAGCACCGTGAGGGTCGAGATGACACTCTCCTTGGCGATAAGTCCGGTGACGAGCGCCGTGGATGCACGCCAGTCGCCAAAGCCAAGCGGCGCCAACGCCGGCGCGATAATGCTACCCAGACCGGCAAGTAGACTCTGCGACTGATCGGCGACCACATTAAAGCGAATGTCGAACGTCTGAAGGAACCAGATGACCACGGTAGCGGCAAAGATAATGGTAAAGGCCTTGGTAATAAAGTCTTTGGCCTTATCCCAAGCCAGCATCACCGTCGTCTTGACGCTCGGCAGGCGGTAATTGGGAAGCTCCATGATAAACGGCACCGGGTCGCCCTTAAATGCCGTGCGGTTAAGCACCAAAGCCGCGATGCAACCGACCGCAATGCCAATCAGATAGAGCGAGACCATGGCGGGAACTGTCGCCTGCGGGAAAAACGCTCCGCACAGCAGGCCGTAGACCGGCAACTTGGCCGAACAGCTCATGAACGGCGTGAGCATGACCGTCATCTTGCGGTCGTGCTCGGATGGGAGCGTACGGGTCGACATGATAGCCGGCACGGTGCAGCCAAAACCGACGAGCATGGGCACGAAGCTGCGGCCCGACAGACCAAAGCGACGCAATACCTTATCCATGACAAAGGCCACGCGCGCCATGTAGCCGGAGTCTTCCAGAATGGAGAGGAACAAGAAGAGCACGACGATAATCGGCAGGAAGGTCAGTACGCTGCCCACACCCGTAAGCACGCCGTCGACAGCCAGCGAGCGCACTACGTCGTTGGTGCCGAACGCCTTGAGGCCCGCATCAGC
>CABSBA010000234.1 GCA_902475825.1 uncultured Collinsella sp.
GCACGTCCGTCCTCGAGCTTTTCGAAATGCGGCGAGGCCATCTGCTTAAAGCCGTAGGCAAACTCGACCTTACCCATCACAGCCAGACGGTCTCCCTGCTTAAACTGCTGGGCAATCCAGGGCTGACGGAAAAAGGCGACTTGCAGCACGCCCGTCTCGTCCACCAGCGAGACCTCGGTCACCTGCATACGCGGGCGAGGCTGCTTTTGGACAATACAGTCAACCGTGGCGACGATCGTGCACACGGTACCGATGGGCGCCATCTCGATGGACCATGAGCGCGTGAAGTCGAGATATCGATGAGGGATATGGAGAAGGAGGTCCCCCACCGTCCGAATTCCCAGACGGCGAAGGGCCTCCTCACGTTTACCCGAAACATATTTGAGTCGCGCGATATCCTCGTCGAGCGCATTGCTCTGGGCAAAGCGCTCCGAGACGCGCGGCACGGAGCACAGCTCGGACATGGGCAGTTGCCTACTCGATCGAGAAGATCACAGGATAGAGCGGCTGCTCGCCACGATGGGCATCAATCTCCAGGTCGGGCTGAGCCTCCTCGATGGCGTCGACGATCTCCTGGAAGGCCTCATCGGACAACTCCTCGCCGGCCAGAATCGTCAGCGCGTCGCCCTCCTCTTCCTCCTGCATGCGGTTGATGCAGTCGAGCGTGACCTGTTTCACGTCGGAGCCGACCACATCGATGGAACCGGCAATGATACCCATGACGTCACCGGAGTGAATCGGAGAGCCGTCAGAGGCGCTGGAATCGCGCACGGCACGGGTGACCTCGCCATCGCGAACCTCGCCGATGGCGTCGACCATGGCGGCAACGGCGTCCTCGAGCTCGGAATCGGGCAGGACTGCGAACAGCGCGGAGAACGCCTGCGGGACGGTCTTAGTGGGAACGACGGCGACCTTCTTGTCGGTGCAGGCAGAAGCGGCAGCCTCGGCAGCCATGCGGATGTTGCCGTTATTGGGCAGGATGATGACCGAGGTCGCGTTGACCTGGTCCACCGCGCCCAGCAGGTCGGCGGTCGAGGGGTTCATGGTCTGGCCACCGGACACGACCACGTCGACGCCGAGGGACTTGAGGATGTCGGCCTCGCCCGAACCGGCGGCAACGGCGACAAAGCCCAACGCCTTGGCGGGCTCGGCGGCCTTTTCCTGGTCCTCATGAATCTTGGCGGTACGATCGTGGGCCTCCATCTCCATGTTGTGGATAAAGACCTCATAGATCTGACCGAGCTGCAGCATGTGCTCGAGCACCAAGTTGGGGGTGTTGGAGTGCACGTGAATCTTGTAGTCGGGGTAGGCACCCACGAGCAGCTCGCAGTCGCCCATGGAACCCAGGAACTTAAGGCACTCGTCCTCGTCAAACGGGGCATCGGCCTTAAAGAGGAACTCGTTGCAGTAGCGGAACTCCGAGCCCTCCCAGTCGTCGTTGGCCTCGATCTCAACGCGACCAAGGGCCGCGTCACGGGCGGAACCGGCGGAATCAAACGTGGCGGAGAAATCCTCGACAACGGTGCTGCGGCCAAGCGCGGCGGCAACAAAGTTCTCAAGGAAGATGGCAAAGCCAAAGGCGCCGGAGTCGACCACGCCGTTCTCCTTCAGAACGGGCAGCAGGTCGGGCGTGCGGGCGACGGACTGGTAGGCCTCGACGACGATAGCATCGAGCGCGTCCTCGGCCGAGAACTTCTTCTTTTCGCACTCGTCGGCCTTGGTCGAGACATCACGCAGCACCGTGAGGATCGTGCCCTCGATGGGCTTGCGGACGGCCTGGAAGGCGACCTTGACGGCGCGACGGAAGGCGAAGGCGATGTTGGCGGACGTAATTGGCTCGTCGGCAGAGACGAGCCCCTCGGCCACGCCGCGCAGAATCTGCGAGGTGATGACGCCGGAGTTGCCGCGGGCACCGCGCAGCATGGCGGAGGCAGCGGTCTCGGCGATGGCCTCCATGTCGGCATCGGCGGGAAGGGCGGAAAGCTCCTTGGTCACCGAGGCGAGCGTGAGCGACATGTTGGTGCCGGTGTCGCCGTCGGGTACGGGAAAGACGTTGAGCTTATTGATCTCCTCGGCCTTGTCGGAAACGGCAGCCGCAGCGATCGGAAAACAGGTGCGAATGGTCTTTGCAATCATGGGTATTTGAATCTCCGTTTTCGGATGCTAGTTCAGACGGCTCTTGAGCGCGTCGATGTGAATGCCGATCTTAAGGCTGGCGGGATCGATCTGGGCGATCTCCTGCAGGGTAAAGGCAACGGAGCTCGAAAGATTGTGGCAGACGGACTTCATGTTGACGCCGTTCTCGAGCACGACGTGAAGATCGACCGTAAGGCCGTTCTCGTCGGCGGAGACAAGCACGCCCTTGCGGAGGCGCTGACCGGCAAGCAGGCGCACGCTCTCGGCGCCCTGGAGCTGTTCGGCCATACCGACGACGCCGTAGCACGTCATCGCGGCATAACCGGCAATATCGGCAATAACGTCGTTCGAGACGCTCAGGCTGCCGTTAATGGTCTCAGACACAAGAATCTCCTTATCTGGTGCTCGCGGCACCATCTCGTGGGAGCAATCATTGCAATATTCTACAACGAGCGCGCCATGTTGAGGTGGTGGGTCGCGGGATTACATCCTCGACACGAAATGTTGATATGGCAACGTTCGCGCCAGACGATCGCGGCATGAAAAAACCCGCCGCATAAGCGACGGGTTTTACAACCTGGCTCCCCGGGTAGGACTCGAACCTACAACAGCGCGGTTAACAGCCGCGTGCT
>CABSBA010000235.1 GCA_902475825.1 uncultured Collinsella sp.
ATGCGACACATCTGGTGTGTCCATCCTCGCAGTATCCGGTTCTCAAGGTGCACGCCTGCGCGGTCCATCCGGTTCGACCGGGCCGCGCGGCAAGGAGATATATTGCCAGACCGGAGGGGCCCCGGGGGCGGGAATCTGGGCGAACACATTTTCTACACAACTGTGCCCTCAACTGACGCTTGCCAGTTGATAGCTACCGCTTGCCGAGCACATCTTTATATAGAGTGGCCCCTTGGCTATAGCCGATATGCGCCCCTGGCCAAAGCGCAGCCGGCATCTAGCAGCTCATCGCGCTCCTCCACCGAAAAGCCCTCGGCGTACACGCGCACCACCGGTTCGGTCCCGCTGGGACGGATCAGCAGCCAGGTGTCATCCTCAAATGCCAGACGCAAGCCGTCCATATGGCTTACGCTCTGCGGCGCCTTGCCGCATATCGACTTGGGATTCACGCCGGGAAGCAGCGTGCGCAACGTCTCGGCATCCTCGGCCTCAAGGCGCAAATCTCGACGTCCGTAACTCGTCTTGCCAAAGCTCGCCTCGAGCTGATCGATAAGCACGCCCAAGGGCGCGCCGGTCTTGGCCATGAGCTCGCACAAAATCAGGCAGGCAAGGATGCCGTCGCGCTCGGGCATGTGCGCGGCGATACCGATACCACCGGCCTCTTCACCGCCCACGAGAACGCCGCCCTTCTTCATCTCGGCGGCTATATATTTAAAACCGACGGGCTTGATGACCACGCGGCAGCCGAGTGCCTCGGCAATGCGACGCACAAGCGTGGAGCATGAAAGGTTGACGACGACGCGTCCCTTCAGATTGCGATACTGGACCAAATCGCCCAAAACGAGCGCCATGATCTGATGTGGATGTATATATCTGCCGCGCTCATCAACCGCGCCGATACGATCGGCGTCGCCATCAGTCACCAGACCGGCGCACGCCCCGTCTTCGACAACTGCGCGCTCACAAGCATCCACCCACGGCTCGACCGGGTCGGGGCAGATATCTCCCCTATCGGTCGTCTCGTCGGCGTGAATCTCATGGACTTCGACGCCAAGCTCTCGAAGCAAGTCGGCAAGATATCCCTGCGCAGCTCCGCCCATGGGGTCAACCACCACACGCATATGCGCGGCGCGAATGGCATCCGCGTCGACAAACGATGCCACCGCTCGCATATAGTCGGGAATGATATCTGCCGTGCGGTATTGCCCCTCAAGCCCCAGCGGCTCGGCGGCCATCGTCTCCTCGAGCTCTTCGATGACATCCTGGTTGGCCGTCGAGCCATCACCCATCCGCAGCTTGAGGCATAGATAGCCCTGCGGATGATGTGAGCCCGTCACCATAAGCGCGCCGCATGCCTCGCCGTCATACGCAGCCGCCCACGTAAGAGCGGGAGTCGGCACCGGTCGAGACACGAGCACGGCATCGAGCCCGTGGGCGGCAATCACGCCCGCCGCGAGCTCGGCGAACTCGCGCGCTTGCGGCCGAGTGTCAAATCCTACATATACCGTTTTACCGGGATTCGTCTTTTGCCATAGCCTGCCGATAGCATCAGTGACACGAGCGACGTTGTTGATAGTAAAGTCTCCGTCGACGCGAGCTCGCCAACCGTCAGTTCCAAAGTGAATTATCGCGCACACGCGCAGACACCTCGCAGTGTTTGGATCATGGTACGCATGAGGTATACCCGCAACGGGCATCCGGCAAGCCGCCGGCACGCTCGTTCACCGTTTAGGCAAAAGCGTCGAGGTGCGCACCGACAACAAAAACCGCCCCAGCGGGGGCGGTGATTCGATACTCCCATTTTCGGGTTCTATATATTGAGCGCATCTGCCATAGCGGCTGTCGTAACCGCCGTGGTTCCGCAGCAGCTGCCTACCATTGCGGCGCCCGCCCGCTTCCACTCGACGCATGCGCGAGCGAAGGCTTCGGGGTCCTCATGCCACACGGGACCATCCTGTGTCTGAACCGGATTTCCCGCGTTGGGACGCACCGTGACGGGAGTAGTCGCCGATGCAACCATCCTGGGCACCGCCGCGTTCGCGGCCGCAAGCGAACAGCAATTAACACCAACCGAGTTTGCGCCGTGTTTTTCGGCGTACAAAACGGCTGCCTCGATGTTGAGGCCATCGCCCAACAGGTCGCCTTTATCGTCAACGACAAAACTCACCAGGACAGGCATACCGTCGGCGGCATCTCGGGCGCCGGCAAGCATGGGCTGCAAATTACGGATAGACGTCACCGTCTCGATCAGCAGACCGTCAACACCAGCATTGAGCAAGGCGTGCGCTTGTTCGCGCGCAATGCCTCGGATTTCACGATACTCGGCAGAGTCCTCGGCAAACCACTCAATACAAATCGGGCCCATCGAGCCCAGCAGCAGCTGTGGGTGCGCCTGGCGAGCATCGTCGACGGCCCCGCGATTGACCTCCGCCACGGACGGCGCAATCTGGTCGTGCTTGAGGGCATAGCTTGATGCCTGAAAGGTGTTGGTAATGAGCACCTGCGCGCCGGCGGCGACATACAAGCGATGGATACGAGAAACGGTCTGCGGCTCTGCCAGATTCCAAAACGCCGGTGGAATGTCGGCGGCATCGTACTCACTCAACAGAACACTGCCCATGGGGCCCTGCGCCAACAAGGTCTCGCTCGACAAGCGGCGCGTAAGTTCCTCGGCACCAAAGCGGTTGTAATAACTCGTATCCATATATATCCCGCTATTCCTCGACGCTGATTCCCTGCTTTTCGAGATAGGCGAGC
>CABSBA010000236.1 GCA_902475825.1 uncultured Collinsella sp.
GCGCTGAGCATCGGGACCGCCAAAGGCAAAGCCCTCACAGATACGGCCGTCGGCAAACACCACGCGATGACAGGGAATTTGACCAGGGCGTGGGTTGCTATGTAGCGCATACCCCACATAGCGTGCACTTCGCGCGCGACCGGCGAGCAGCGCCACCTGACCGTACGTGGCGACCATCCCCACGGGGATCTGCTCGACCACCTCATACACCTGCTCAAAAAAGCCCTCAGACGCCATCGCTCGCTCCCTTCTCCGCATTAACAGCATAAAGAAATGATCCCTTGGGGACGGAGGAAAACGGATCATTCGCGGCCTCCGTGCGGTCGATGATCCGTTTTCCTCCGTCCCCAAGGGATCATTTGTTGGCAGGTTGGTTAGTTGGCGGGCTGGAAGAAGGCTACGGCTACGGCACCGGGGCCTACGTGGGTACCGATGGTGGCACCGATGGTGTGAACGGGCAGCTCGCCCTCGGTGTGTCCAGCCCACAGCGCGGCGCTGTCCTCGATGTACTTCTTGAGCACGGCGTCCGAAAGGCCCGTATAGCCGAGCGCCAGCGGCATGGAAAAGTCGACGCCGCCCGCCTTTTCGACCTTTTGGTTCAGCAGGTTGCGGCCGTTCTTGGAACCGCGTGCCTTGCCCAGCTGCACGATTAGACCGTCCTCGACAGCTACCACAGGCTTTACGTTGAGCAGCGTACCCACGGCGCCGGCAGCAGCAGACAGGCGACCGCCGCGCACCAGGTACTCCAGCGTCTCGAGCAGGCCAATAACCACCACGCGGTCGCGCACGGCCTCGACCACCGCCGCGATCTGGGCCGCGCTACGGCCCTCGTCCACCAAGCGCAGCGCATACTCAACCAGGACGCGTTCACCCAGGGTGACGTTGTTGCTATCAACCACGTACACATCGCCGCCCGGCGCCTCGGCTAGTGCGGTACGGGCGCTCTGATTGGTGCCCGAAAGCTTGGCGCCCACGGTAATAATCACAGCCTCATCGCCGGCTTCGCGAACCTCGGCGATAGCCTGCGAAAACGCGTATGGGTTGACCTGACCGGTCTTGGGCAGCTCATCGCGCTCCACGAGCATCTCGTAAAAGCGCTGGTGATCGATGTCGACGCCATCCATGAACACATCGGTTCCAAAGGTGACGGACAGCGGCAAAACGACCAGTGCCGGATGCTCGGCCGGCGACATATCGCTTGCGGAATCGGTAATAATGCGGACGGACATAGCGAATCCTTTCTTGCGCGGACCTCGCGCAGGGAATTTTGACAGCAATGCCCCGGCACGGTATACGCGCTTAAACGGGACGATGCAGTTGTTAATGGGAAGCAAATGCCCAGGCGGCCCTACAGCTCGCGCAAGGTGTTGAGAATCGTACGCAGCGACGCATACATCTGCTCACGCTGCTCCACGCCCATGGCCTTGCCGGTGGTGTCGAGCACTTCACGAATAATGCAATCGGCCTCGTTCATGCTCTCGCCGCCCAACGTGGTCAGGCGAACCGGGGCGCGATACTTAACGGCGGCATCGCCCGAATCGTCGACTTCGACGTAGCCGCCCTCCTCCAGATGCGCCAGCGTGCGCGAGACGGCAGCGCGGGTCACGCCAGCCATGCGGGCGAGGTCGGCACCAGTCAGGCCGTCCTTGCTGCGCTCAAGATAGTACAGGCACATGATGTCGGAGCCCTTAAGGCCCAGCCTTGCGCCCTCAGATGTCTTAATGCGCTGGATCTCCTTGTAGAGTCCGCTGATCAGTCCGACAAAGTCCTCGAAACGTGTCTCGTCGCTCTGCTGCATGGGAGACGACCGCCTTTCGCTTGCATAATGCTAACGGGTAAACATCTTAACCGTACCCAGCGGCCGCCAGCACTGCGCGCCCTATTTGTTAACTCATCAACATAAAAACCACCACAAAGGGGACAGGCACCTTTGTGGTGGTTTTGACCGGCGAGTATGATTTGCAGAAGTTGCTACAGCTCCACGCGGGGATTGTCGCGGGTCACAAGCGTCTTAACGACAACCGTCGCCCCCAGATAGCGCTCAAGCAGATCGGCAAGACGGTCGATGGCGGCCTGACAGTCCCCCATGCGCTCGGGCTCTACACACTCAATCGCCAGGAATGCGTCGGCCGAATCGTCGGACAGAGCCGTTCGAACGCCGTCGCGCCAGTTCCAGCAGCGGCACACGGCGCCCGCATCATCGATGTAGGCCAGCTCGCCGGGAAGCGTCGGGTCATCCGCTTCCTCGCCAAGCGGCAGGAACGCATCGCCACCATCAGTGACCGCCAGGCGCAGATCGCCCTCAATCGCATGCAAATCCTCGCCTCCCACGGGCAACGCGTAGGTCAACGACACCGTGTTGTAAATATCCACCGCGGGTGTAATGTGGCCCACCGGCTTGCCCTTGAGCACGCGCTTGAGCAGGTTCTCGATTGAACAGCGCGCGCCCTTTTTGGTCTTGAACAGACGATAGGCCTCGCGCCATGCCTTGACCGGTGCGTTCTCGCTGATTGTATCGCTGGTCAGATGACGCTCCGCATCGATATTCGCGCGATCGAGCAACGCCGCAATCGCATCCACGTCCTCTTGAGGAATCTGAGACGCGGGCTTCATACCCTCCACGACCACCACACCGACCGCTGCCTGCGGAAACAGCTCCCAGAATGAATCCTCGGCAATAAAGCTCTTCATACGTGCTCCCTTCACGATTCGCCCCAATGCG